>DATIPJ010000520.1:0-6102 GCA_035472155.1 Kofleriaceae bacterium | reverse complement strand
AACCGTGGCCCGCGCTCGCTCGACGTGCTGCGCTGGGCGCGCGACCTGGGGCCGAGCGTCACCTGCGTGCTCGGCAACCACGACCTCCACCTCCTCTCGCGCGCCGCGGAGGCGAGCGGTCCGAAGAAGCTCGACACGCTCGACGAGGTGCTCGCGGCACCGGACCGCGATCAACTGATCGACTGGCTGCGCATGCGGCCGCTGATGCACGTCGACAAGACCTTCGCGGTGGTCCACGCGGGCCTGCACCCGCGGTGGTCGATCGCCGACGCGCAGGCCCGCGCCGCCGAGATCGAGCGCGAGCTGCGCGGCCCGAGCTGGCGCGCGTTCCTGACGCAGATCCACGGCGCGCCGCCGCGCTGGGACGACCGCCTCGGCGGCGGCGACCGCTGGCGCGCGATCCTGGCGTACCTGGCGCGCGCGCGCACGCTGCGCCAGGACGGCCGCGTCGAGCCGGACTTCGACGGCCGCCCCTCCGATGCGCCGACCGGCTGCATCCCCTGGTTCGCGTTCCGCGGCGCCGCCTGGGCGACCCACACCGTGATCTTCGGACACTGGGCCGCGCTCGGCCTCGACATCGGCCCCAACCACGTCGGGCTCGACACCGGCTGCGTCTGGGGCCGCTCGCTGACCGCGATCCGCCTCGACGACCGCATGGTGTTCCAGGTCAAGGCCGTCGAGTCCGCGAGCTGACCTCGCTGATCGGGTAGCCTCGCCCTCGCCCTCGCCTCGTCGTCGCCGCGCCGCCGCGCCTGGCGTCGGATGCTAGCTTCGAGCATGCAGCGCCAGCTCGATCTGTTCGGCGCGCCGCGGTTCGCCTTCGACGCCGCGTTCGCGACCCTGCGCCGCGACGAGCTGACCGAAGGCGCGTGGATCGACCATGCCCCGGGCTGGGTCTCAGGTCACGACCTCCTGTTCGACGAGCTCGAGCGTTCGCTCGCCTGGCACACCGAAAAACGCCGCATGTACGACCGCGTCGTCGCCACGCCGCGCCTGCTCGCCACCATCGCCCCGCGGGACGTCGCCGGCGGCATCGTCGAGGACATGCGCCGCGCGCTGTCCGCGCGCTACGGCGAGGACTTCGTCCGGACCACCGCCGCCCTGTACCGCGACGGCAACGACAGCGTCGCGTGGCACGGCGACACCACCGCGCGCGACATGAATACCGCCATTGTTGCCACCGTCTCACTCGGCCAACCGCGCAAGTTCCTCCTGCGCCCGACCGAGGGCGGCGGCTCGATCAGCTATCAGCTCGGCCGCGGCGATCTCGTCGTCATGGGCGGCACGTGCCAGCGCACCTGGCGCCACGCGATCCCCAAGATCGCCCACGCCTCCGGCCCGCGCATCGCCGTCATGTTCCGCCCCGTCTGGGGCGAAGATCGACGCGATGATCGAAGCGACTACTGAGTCGAGTAACTCGAAACCAGGGCTGACCGTGCAGCCACATAAGGTGTAGTCGAATCCGATGCTGAGAGGGCTGCCGCATAATGCGACAGGGCGTCGCCTGCAACCAACCTGCGGGAACCACGCGCTGTGGCCGTTCGCCACGCGCGAGATCCCTCCGAGGACGACGGAGGAATAGGCACCGTGAGATCGATCAGGTGGAGCTCGACGGGCGCGCCATCGTCGTGAGTGCCAGGCCGAGAATGTTGCAGCGGCTAACTAGTAGTCGATCGCGGTGCCAGCTGCCCGATCGAGCAGGGCCAAAGTGGCACTGCGTTGGATGCACTCGCCCGAGCGAAACGTCTCGCGAAATAGCCGCTCTCGGGGATGCGGCGATCGCTCGAGGAGCTCGACCAGCGCTTGTGCGGTGTAGGTCTGCATCGCAGTGCCAGACTTCCGGACATGAAGCACGACGTCCATCGCGAGTGGCGATCGGATTAGATCGAAGTGGCGTAAAGCGCGTTGTGAATCCGATGGCTTTTGGACCGACGAGGAATGCAAAGAACGTCCTTACGGTTCGCGCAGTGCGCACGCTGCATCGCGCTTTCCTGAATCTGTAAGACCGAAAGCGCGCGCGAGTGGGTCAGGTGCAACGCGAGCCAGTCGTGGTTAGTCATGTAATCATCGTCAGTGGGAAGGCGCGTGACACCGTTCGTCTTGCTTCAGCTTTCGGACCTGCATTTTGGGCCGCACAGTCGCTTCGTCGGCGTCGACATGGAAGCGCTCGCCGCGCGTTGCGCCGATGCGATCCGCGGTGCGTGCGCCGAGCTCGAGCTGCGGGAACCGATCTCGATCTTGCTGGTGACCGGTGACGTCGCCGAGGCGGCGCGGCCGGGCGAGTACGACAGCGCGCTCGCATTCTTCGGCGCGCTGGCGGCGCAGCTGGAGCTGCCGCGCAGCGCGGTCGTGTTCGTGCCCGGTAACCACGACGTGTCGTGGACGCGCTGCAAGGAGATCGAGGGCCAGCTGCACGACGGGCTGGTGACGCCGGCCGAGCTGCGCGCGCGGTTCGATACCGTGAAGCTCGCGCGGTTCGACGACATGGTCGCGCGGTTCTACGATCCGTCGCTGCCGCGCCACGACGGGCCGGGCGCGGGGCCTGCGCGACCGGCGTCCGCCGGCGCGGTGACGGCACTGCCGCGCGGCGCGTACGTGCACGACTTCGAGCGGCTCGGAGTGTCGATCGCGGCGCTCGACTCCTGCGAGGTCGAGTCGCATCGCGACGCCGATCACCGCGGCACGATCGGCGAGGATCAGGCGCAGGCCGTGCTCGCGCACTGGCGCAACGGCGGCTCGCCGCCCGAGCGGCTGCGCATCCTGGCGGTGCACCACAATCCGGTGCCGACGATCCCGCCGGCGATCCGCGAGTGGCGCGACTGGCTGCGCGGGCAGGTCAAGCGCGGCAAGCTCGACGCCGGACTGTTCGAGCGCTTCGCCGCCGATGCGGTCGGCTTCGAGGGCCACGAGCGGCTGCAGGCGATCGCCGCCGACGCGCAGGTCTCGCTGTTGTTTCACGGCCACCACCATGCGTCGGACGCGGTGCACGCGTGGGGCTGGCGCGGCAAGCGCTCGGGCGACACGCGCATCATCTCGGCGGGGAGCTGGAGCCTGGCCGCGCGCAAGCTGCCGGCCGAGCAGCCGGTGGTGATGCAGCTCGTGCGCGTCGACCCGGCGGCGGGGATCGTCCGGCCGGTGCTGCTGCGCTACGAGCCGCGGGCGCGCTCCGAGGGCGCGGTGGAGCCGGGCGCGTTCGTCGTCGACGAGGTCACCCGCGGCCAGGCGCCGCTCGCGCTGTCGCTGCCGTGCGCGGCGCGCGCGCCCCACAGGATGACCAACGGCGAGGCCGAGCGCGGCCGGCCGGCGGCGAGCGAGGCCGCGGTCGCCGGGATCATCGCGGCGTACCATGCGCGCAAGCGCGACACGTTCGTGCGCTGGGACCTGCGCGCGGTCGGCGCGCCGCCGACGGCGGGCAATGGCCGCCGCCCGGTCGAGGTCAACCTCGACGACATGTACATCCCGCTGCGGTTCGGCGAGAAGTATGACCTCGATCACCTCGGCGCCGGCCAGTCGATCGACGGCGAGCACCTGCTGCGGCGGACCGCGCCGCTGGTGATCATCGGCAACGCGGGCAGCGGCAAGACCACGTGGATGAAGCGCACGTTCCGCGAGCTGATCAAGGCCCGCAGCGCGGTGCCGTTCTTCCTCGAGCTGCGCGCCGTCGCGGCGGCGTGGGACCGGCGCAGCGACGCCGAGCGCACGATCGAGGGCTTCCTCGCCGACGAGATCCGGGCGTGCGGCGCGGCGGCGTGGCAGGCGGCGCTGGCCGAGATCCTCGACGGCGACGGTCCGCGCCCGGTGCTGCTGGTCGATGGCTGGGACGAGCTGGGCGACCTCGGCGAGCGCGTGCGGACCTGCCTGAGCGAATTCCGCGCCGCTCACCCGCGCGTGGTGATCGCGGTGTCGAGCCGGCCGTACGGCGAGGCGCGCCCCGCCGGCAGCGAGGGTTTCGAGACGCTCGAGATCCAGCCACTCGACGACGCCGACGTGCGCCTCCTGACCCACCGCTTCCATCAGCGCGTGCACGGCGAGGAGGAGGCCGCCGCCGAGCGCTCGACCGGCGACCTGATGGCGCGGCTCGCGGCGGTGCCCGAGGCGCAGGCGCTGGCGCGCACGGCGCTGCTCCTCACGATGATGCTGTTGCTCAGCCGCGAGGGGCCGCTGCCCGACAAGCGCCACAAGCTCTACCTCGCGTGCCTGCGCAACCTGCTCGACGCGCGGCCGGCGCTGCGCGAGAGCGAGGGCGCCCAGCTGCTCCACGACGAATGGCGGCCCGGCGACCAGGAGGCGCGGCTGCGCGCGGCGTCCGAGCTGGCGTACCGGATCCAGAGCGCGGGGTACGCATTCGCGAGCCGCCAGCCGATCGTGCGCCGGTGGGACGAGGCGCTGCACCTGTTGCCTGCGGCGTGGACCCTCGAGCAGCGCCAGGGGTTCCTGCTGTGGCTGATCAACAGCGCCGGCGTGCTGGTCGATCGCTCCGACGGTGCGGTCAGCTTCGCGCACCTGTCGTTCCAGGAGTTCCTCGCGGCGCAGTACCTGTTCGCGACCCACGAGGGCGACGCCCGCCTCGAGGCCGTGCGCGCGCACGCGAACAGCCTCGACTGGTGGGAGAGCCTGCGGCTATGGGCCGGGCTGACCGGCGACCTGTCGCCGCAGAAGCTGGCGCCGGTGCTGCGCGCGCTGCACGGCGAGCCGCACTCGTTCTGGCTGGCCGGCGCGATCCTCGCCGACGGCGCCGGCGAGCCCGCCGACTTCGAGGCCTGGCGCCGCGAGGTCTCGGGGCGCACCGCGCGGCGCGCCTGGGGCCCTGCGCACCAGTGCGCGCGCGCGTGGGCAGCGAGCAAGCAGCACGAGCGGCGCTCGGCGCTCGCGGTCGCGGTGTCGGCCGCCGCGCGGGTCGCGAACTGGCTCGACGGTATCGACCTCGCCGACTGGTGCGACGCCGCGCTGATCGAGGTCGCGCCGCCGCCGAGCCTGGTCGAGATGCTCGATCCGGTCGCGAGCGAGCTCGCGCTGGCCCGGTCGCGCGCCTCGGCGGGCTCGTCGTGGTTGTGGCCCGGTCACGACCTGGTCACGCTGCTGCGGCTGTGGCCGTCGAGCCGCGCGCGCGCTGGCCTCACGCTGCAGACCCTCGCCAGCCTCGGGCCCGATCACCGCACGATGTTGCGCGTGGCGGCCGCGCTGTTCGCGCCGGCGCAGCACGCCGCACTCGACCCCGAGGTCCACGCCGGGCGCGTCCGCGACCTCGGGCGATTCTACGCGCGCGACTTCGGCGACGACTTCGTGCAGGACCTCGTCGGCGACTTCGGGCGCTACGTCGTGCGCTCGCTCGGCCGCGACCTCGAGCGCTTCCTGGTCCGCTACTTCGCGCAGTACCTGGTGCGCTACTCGGGCCGCGACCTGGTGCGCTACTTCGGCCGTGGCGCGCGCCGACGCGCCGGGCGCGACTCGGCGTGGGACTTCGCGCGCGACTTCGCGCAGTCGCTCGGCCGCGACTTCGGCCGCGAGTTCGCCCGCAGCCTCGCGATCGCATGGGGCATCGCCCCCGAGGTCGCGGCCAAGCCGTGGTGGGAAGACTTCGCGCTGATCGAGGCCAGCTCGGCGTTCGCGCGCGCCTCGGTGCGGGTCGCGGTCGCGCACGGCAAGCTGGTCGACGAGCGCGCGAGCGAGCTGGGGCTCATGCAGCTGGCGTGTCGGGTCTCGCTCGGCCACGAGCCGGGATCGCGGCGGCTCGCCGACGCGCTCGCCCAGTTCGGCGGCGACCCGCTGTGGCCGGCCCTCGCCCGCCACATCGCGCGCAGCTCGACGGTCGCCGACCGCGCGCTCCTCGAGGACCTCGCCGCGCACCCCGAGCGCCGCGAGGGCCCGGTGTCGTGGGCGCTGCGTTACTACGTGCGCGGCGACATCGCCACGCCCGCCGGCGCGGTGATCACGATCGACCAGCTGTGTGACGAGCTCGGCTCGCCGCGGCTCGCGCTGCTGGAAGACATGCCACCCGAGATCGAGATCGACTTCAGCAAGAGCGGCTGACGAGGCTAGTAGACAATCGGCACGCCGGTGGACAGCTCACCTTGCCAGCCGCACAGGTAGTGACCATCGAGC
>DATIPJ010000519.1:0-2067 GCA_035472155.1 Kofleriaceae bacterium | reverse complement strand
CCCAGCACGGATCGCCCAGCACCGGATCGCCCAGCACGGATCGCCCAGCACCGGATCGCCCAGCACGGCATCGCCCAGCACCGCATCGCGCAGCACCGCATCGCCAGCACCGCGTCGCCCTGCACGGCATCACCCTGCACGGCATCGCCCTGCATGGCATCGCCCTGCGCGGCATCCCCCTGCAGAGCATCGTACGCTTCACCAATAAACACCCTTGTTGAGTGGCAATCGACGGCACAGTGTCGATTTTGATTGACTGGTTAGATTGGCATTCTGCGTTGATGCTGGGTGGCCACCTCTTGATCGGTCCAAGCGCGCGTCAGCGTTCGCTGTGCGCGCGAAACGACGACGTGGGGTCGATTTCTCGATGTCCGACGCGAATCGTGGCGTGGCGCGCATCCTGAGAGGCCCAGATCGTGGGTGATAGAAGGGGTGCGCGAACGATCAGGAGATTGGCAATGCTGCGTGATGGAATTGAAGAAGTGGGCGTCGAAGGGAGTGTCGATCTCGCCCCCACGTCGGCGTCGGACGGGCGATCACATGGCGCAGAGACCGCTCGGCCTGCTCGCACTCGCCAAGCGCGATCCCCGGCATCTCGTCAAGACGAAGTCAAAGGGTCGCCTCGACCATCGCATGGCAAGTCGCAGCAGCCGGAGCGGACCGAGTTGCGTCGCGAAACTCCTCGCGAGTCGTCGGTACGAGCACAGCCGCAAGTGGAGCCGCGCTGGCGTGTGGTCGATCGGGCCCTCCGCGAGATTGCCCTGCGGCGGGCGGCTCTCGATGCCGAAGAGGCCCGGTGGCTGCGTGAAGCGGAGGCACTACAGATCTGGCGCGAGCTGGGGATGGTCTCCGCGCTCGATTATCTGGAGCGCGTGCTCCATTACGCGCCGCGGACGGCGCACGATCGATTGCGGGTGGCGCGGGCACTCGGGGCGTTGCCGAAGCTGACCGCGGCGCTGGCGGATGGCAGGTTGTCGCATTCGGCGGTGCGCGAGCTGACGCGGGTGGCGACACCGGCGAGCGAGGAGAAATGGCTCGCCGAGGCGATCGGCAAGAACTTGCGCCAGGTGGAGGAGATGGTCGCGCATCATCGGCCCGGCGATGGGCCTGACGATCCGCCCGATCCCGAGCCGAGCATGCACGTGGTCCGGTTCGAGCTCTCGGCTGAGACGTATGCGCTGCTGCGCCAAACGCGCGTCGTGCTCGATAATGAGCACGGGACGAATCTGTCCGAGGATGCGTTTGTCATGGCGATGTGCAGTGCCGTGCTCGATGGCGCGCCAGGCGGAGAGCCGACCGGTCGGGCGAAGTTCCAGATCGCGATGACGGTGTGCGAGCGCTGCCGCAAGGGCTGGCAGGAGGGCGCCGGTGCACAGATCGTCGTCGAAGACGCGGCCATGGAGCGCGCGCGCTGCAATGCGCAGTATATCGGGTCGATCGATGGCGCGGCGCCGGAGCGGGCGTACCAGGACATCCCGCCCAGCGTGGAGCGATTTGTCTGGCGTCGCGACGGTGGTCGTTGCCGCGTCGATGGTTGCCGCTCGGCCCGCGGCATCGAGATTCACCATATCGTCCATCGCGCCGACGGTGGCACGCACGAGGCATTGAACCTCTGTCTCCTGTGCAGCAGCTGCCACGCTGCACACCACCGCGGCGCACTCACGGTTACGGGCACGGCCGATCATCTGGTGGTTCACCGGCCAGGTCAACTGGTGTCGACGGCGCGTACCCCGGTCGCGGCTGGGAGCGCCCACGTGGGCGCTCGGGCGACGGCGGTGGCATCGGAGCGAGCACCAGCATCCGCGGTCGCGGATCGAAGCGCCAGCGTGGGCGTTCGGGCGCCAGTGGCATCGGAGCGAGCGCCGGCAACTGCGGTCGCCGATCGAAGCCCCGGCGTGGACGCTCGGGCTCCGGCGGCATCGGAGCGAACGCCGGCAACCCCGGTCGCGGATCGAAGCGCCGTGGGCGTCAGCAAGCTGGATGCGGTGATCGTTCGCACGCAGGCGAGGGAGGCGCTCGTGGGGCTTGGCTGGAAGACGGCGATTGCGGGCCCGGCGGTCGCGGCGG
>DATIPJ010000518.1:0-1759 GCA_035472155.1 Kofleriaceae bacterium | reverse complement strand
GTCTTGACCGGTGCCTTGTCGGTCATCTTCTCGTTGGTCTTGTCAGTCGTCTGGTCGGCCGGCGGCGTCTTGGCCGGATCGGCGAGTGCGACCGACGGCAAAGCGAGCGCGGTGACGATGGCGAGCACACGAATCATCATGATCAGTCCCCTTTGTGAAGTCGCCTATTGGCTTGCAAGGTGGGGACCGGATCGAATGCTTATGATTTCGGCGGCGTGCCAGGGCTCTACGCCCGACGCTGTTGCGGTGGGGCGCGCGGACGCGCCCGACGCGCGTCGAGGTCACGTCCCGTGGGCGCGCACTGCTTCGACGATCTCCTTGGGCTCCGGAAATCGTCCCGACTGCTTCTCGATGACCTTGGCCTCGTCGACCCACACGGTGAACTCGCCGGCGTTGCCCGGCACCAGCTCCGTCGTGAGACCCAGATCCTTCTGCAGCTGGGCTGCCGCACGGGCAGCGCGAGGACGGTAGCCTCAGGAATTGCAGTAGCGGATGGTGACCTTCACGCTGTGATCGTAGCACGGCATGGTACACGCGACGCGTGTGGCTCGCGCACGCGCTGACGCTGTCGCGGATCCCGCTGGGGCTCGCGCTGCTGTGGCTATGGGGCGATCCGGCGTGGTCGCTCGCGCTGCTCGCGCTCGGCGCGGTGACCGACGCCGCCGACGGAATGGTCGCGCGGTGGGCGCGCCGGAAGGGGCTGGGCGGGCCCGACATCGGCGGCTGGCTCGACCCGGCGATCGACAAGCTGTTCGTCGCGATGGTGCTCGTCGCGATCTGGAGCCATACCCACCAGCTTGTCGTGGTCGCGTTGATCGGCGCCCGCGAGCTGGTGCTGGTGCCGCTGGTGGCGGTCTACCTGGCGCTCCGCGTGCCGCACGCGCCGATGCGCGCCGACGCGTTCGGCAAGGTGGCGACGATCGCGCAGCTCATCGCGCTGTGCGTCATCGCGGTCGCACCCGCGGACGCGATGCCGGCGGCGATCGTCACCGCGGTGCTCGGGCTTGCCGCGGCGGGTCACTACGTGATCAGCGCGGCGCGCGAGCGGGCCCGCGGCGCCGGAAACTGTGCCGCACCGCCCGGCCCGCCGCGTGATACTCCACGGGGATGAAGCTCCAGCTCGTGCTCCTGGGAGTCCTCGCCGCCGCCGCGCCGGCGGCTGCCAAGGGTCTCACGATCGATGACATGCTCGCGATGCGGCGGATCAGCGATCCGGCGGTGTCGCCCGACGGCAAGCAGGTGGCGTTCGCGGTCCGCGATACCGACGTCGACGCCAACCGCGGCCGGTTCGACGTCTGGCTCGTGGCGACCGACGGATCGAGCCTCAAACAGCTCACCACGCACCCCGACAACGACCAGGATCCGCAGTGGTCGGCCGACGGCGCGTGGCTGTACTTCACGTCGTCGCGCTCGGGCTCGACGCAGGTCTGGCGGATCCGGCCGACCGGCGGCGAGGCCGAGCAGGTCACCAAGCTGCCGACCGACATCAACGGCTTCAAGCTGTTCCCCGACGGCAAGCGCCTGGTGCTCGCGATCGACGTCTGGCCCGACGCCAAGACGATCGCCGAGTCGCTCAAGCGCGACGAGGAGCGCGCCAAGTCCAAGGTCAAGGCGAAGGTCTACGACCAGCTCTTGTTCCGGCACTGGGACCACTGGGAGGACGGCAAGTACTCGCACCTGTTCGTGTGGACGTCGCCCGAGGCGGGCGGCAAGGCCGACGACGCGCGCGACCTGACGCCCGGGCAAGCGACGGACTCGC
>DATIPJ010000517.1:0-2450 GCA_035472155.1 Kofleriaceae bacterium | reverse complement strand
GCCGCTGTCGCGCATCGTTCCCGGCTGCGGCACGCCGGGGTCGAAGGCCACGCCCGGCTCGAAGTCGTTTCCGGCGTCCCGCGCCACGGGCTGCCGGGTCTCGCCGGCGCCGCGCACCTCGCCCGCGACGCACCGCCTGCGCCCGCACCTTCGGTTCGTATCGACACCCCCGGTGACGCCGCCGAAGCTGCGGCTGCCCTCGACGGACATCACTGACAGCGATCCCGAGCTCGCCGCGCTGCTGCGGCCGCGGCGCCGCGCGCTGCACGCCGTGATCGCGGGCATCGTCGTCGCGGGCGTCGTGATCGGCCTCGCGGTCGGCGGGCTGTTTCAGGACGGCGAGGACCGCACGGCCGTGGCGCGCCCGGTGGCGGCGCCGCCGAGCACGGACACCACCAGCGCGGCATCGACCGCAGAGACCTCGACCGCGGCGGCATCGACGTCCGACGGATCGATGACCGGTGCGTTCGCGTCGCCGACGGTGGTCGATTCGACGTCGCAGACCGATCGCACGGTGGAGCGCGCGTCGGCTCACGAGGCTGCGGTCGCGACCAAGCCCGCCATCCCATCCGCACCGACCGCCGGCATCCGGGCCGAGACGACCAGGTCCAGCGCGGTCGCGGACACGAAGTCCGGCGCGCCGGCCAGGCCGGTGGTCGAGACGAGGTCCGATCCAGCGGAGACGCCCTCCGTGGACTCCGCTTCGGCGGCGGATGACAAGGCGGCGGACTCCGAGCGAGTAGCTACGTCGGAGGCAGGCAAGCCCGCCCTCGAGGTAAAGCCGGAGCTGGCCAAGCCCGACGTGCCCAAGCCCGAGCTCGGCAAGCGGGCCTCTGCACGGGTCGCCAGTGGAGCGGCCACACGGCCGAGCGAGCGGAGCCGCACATCGAAGTCGGGCGACAGCAAGCCCGTGGTCTCGCCGTCCGAGGCTGAATCGTCGGGCAAGTCGGACCGCGGAATGGTGACCTCGCTCAAGAAGCCCGACGCCGACAAGAAGTCCGACACCGACGCGCCGAAGTCCGGCGCTTCCTCCTCGGCGTCGTCGACACCCACGCCATCCAGGCCATCTGCGCCTTCGAATCCATCTCCTTCGCGTCCGTCCCCCTCGAACGAGGACTTATATGACACTCGTTGATCGCTTTTGCCTGGTCGCCGCCGTCGCGGTGACCGGCATCGTTTCGCTCCCTTCTACCTCTCATGCTCAGTCCCCCGAGGCCGAAGTGCTGTTCCGCGACGGCCGCGACCTCATCAAGCACGGCAAGCTCGCTCAGGGCTGCGACAAGCTGGCCGCCAGCGAGCGCCTCGAGAGCAGCGTCGGCACGCTGCTCAACGTCGGCGACTGTCGCGAGAAGCTCGGCAGGCTCGCCAGTGCGTGGGCCGCGTTTCGCAAGGCCGAGGCCATGGCCAAGCGGTCCGGTGGCGACGAGAAGCGCCAGGCCGAAGCCGGCCGGCGCGCCGCTCAGCTCGAGCCCAAGCTGACGTACCTCGTCGTCGAGGTGCCCAACGGCGTCGTCGGGATGACGGTGCGACGCGACAGCGAGGTGCTCGATCAGGGCGCGTGGAACACGCCGATGCCGGTCGATCCGGGCAGCTACACGATCGCCGCCGAGGCGCCCGGCTTCGTCGCGTGGAGCGCGCCGGTCACCGTCGCCGCGGGCGCCAAGCGCCAGGTGATCACGGTGCCGATGCTCGAGCGCGCGCAGGTCGCGGCACCGGCGGTGAGCGACGCCGTCGGCGAGCCGCCGCCCGGCCCGCGCATGGTGACCGCGCGCCGCACCGGCACGTGGAGCACCACGCGCAAGCTCTCGGTGCTGACCGGCATCGTCGGCGCGGGCGCGCTCGGTACCGGCATCTACTTCGGCTGGCACGCCAAGAACCTCCAGGATCGCGCCGACCAGCGCTGCCCGCTGGCGCTGTGCGCCGACTCCGAGGGCCTCCGGCTCAACGATGACGCGCGGAAGTCCGCGCTCACCGCCAACGTTCTGTACATCGCCGGCGGCGCGACCCTCGCGACCGCAGTGGTGCTCTGGGTCGTGGGTGCCCCCGAAGAGATCGTGGTGGTGCCCGCGGCCAGCGATCACCAGGTCGGTGTCTCGATGACAGGGAGATTTTAACCATGAGACTCGTTAGCTCGGCGCGATTGGGCGCCACGTTTGTCCTCGTCGTGCTCGGGGCGTGCAGCGTCCCCGAGAAGCAGCAGTCTTCCCCCGATGCTGGGACCGATGCCCCGAAGGATTCGCAGCCGCCGCCGTCGGATGCGCCGCCGGTCGACACCGACGCGCCCGATACAACGATGGACGAGGCTCCCGGGATGTTCAGTCTCAGCGGTCAGGTCGTGTTCCGGTTCTCCTCGAACGATCCGAGCGCGAGCTTCATGTGCCGGGTCGACGCCGAGGCCGCGTCGTCGTGCACGTCTCCGTACGTGCGCACGCTGCCCGACGGACCGCACT
>DATIPJ010000516.1:0-10138 GCA_035472155.1 Kofleriaceae bacterium | reverse complement strand
CGACCTGACTGGCTCGAGATCCCGATGCGCGGGCTGCTCGAGCTCCTCCCGGTGCAACCATGAAGCCAGCGCGCTCCGAAGCACCATCGCAACCACAGCCGCAGCCGAGCGGGCCGCCGCCGGCGCACGCGTTCGGCGAGCTCGATGCGCACCTGATGCGCGAGGGCACCCACCCGCGGCTGCACGACAAGCTCGGCGCGCATCCGGCCGCCGACGGCACGTGGTTCGCGGTGTGGGCGCCCAGCGCCGCCGAGGTCAGCGTCGTCGGCGACTTCAATGGCTGGCAGCCGGGCGCGCACGCGCTGCGCGAGCTGCCCAACACCGGCGGCGTGTGGAGCGGCTTCGTGCCCGGCGTCGGCAAGGGCGCGCTCTACAAGTATCACGTGCGCTCGAAGCTCCACGGGCACACCGTGATGAAGGCCGACCCGTTCGCACTGCGCCACGAGCGCGAGCCTGCCACGGCATCGATCGTCTGGACCTCGGAGCACGCGTGGGGCGACGCGGCGTGGATGACGGACCGCGCGGCGCGCTCGCGCCCCGACGCGCCGATGTCGATCTACGAAGTGCACCTCGGGTCGTGGCGGCGCATCCCCGAGGACGGCAACCGCTCGATGAGCTACCGCGAGATCGCGACCCCGCTGATCGAGCACGTCACGCGTCTGGGCTTCACCCACGTCGAGCTGTTGCCGGTGACCGAGCATCCGTTCTACGGCTCGTGGGGCTACGAGACGACCGGCTACTTCGCGGCGACCGCTCGCTACGGCACGCCCGAAGAGCTGATGGCCCTGATCGACGCGCTCCACCAGGCGGGCATCGGCGTCTTGCTCGACTGGGTGCCCGCGCACTTTCCCAACGACGCGCACGGCCTGGCGTACTTCGACGGCAGCGCGCTGTTCGAGCACCCCGATCGGCGGCTCGGCTTTCACCCCGAATGGAACACGCAGGTGTTCGACTTCGGGCGCCAGGAGGTGCGCAGCTTCCTGCTCTCGAGCGCGCTGTTCTGGCTCGAGCAGTTTCACATCGACGGCCTGCGGGTCGACGGCGTGGCCTCGATGCTGTATCGCGACTACAGCCGGCGCCACGGCGAGTGGATCCCCAACGCGCGCGGCGGCAACGAGTACTTCGAGGCGGTCGAGCTGCTGCAGCGGCTCAACACCGCGATCGCGCGCGAGCAGCCCGCGGCGGTCACGATCGCCGAGGAGTCGACCGCGTGGCCGCGCGTCACCGGGCCGGCCGACCAGGGCGGTCTCGGATTCTCGTACAAGTGGGACATGGGCTGGATGCACGACACGCTGTCGTACCTGGCGCGCGACCCGGTGCACCGCCGCTTCCACCATCACCAGCTCACCATGCGCGGGCTCTATGCGTGGAGCGAGCGCTACGTGCTGCCGCTGTCGCACGACGAGGTCGTGCACGGCAAGGGCTCGCTGTTCGGCCGCATGGCCGGCGATCCCTGGCAGAAGTTCGCGAGCCTGCGCCTGCTCTTCGCGTACATGTACAGCCAGCCGGGCAAGAAGCTCCTGTTCATGGGCAACGAGTTCGCGCAGGTCCGCGAGTGGAACCACGACGCGAGCCTCGACTGGCACCTGCTCGACGATCCGATGCATCGCCAGGTCCAGCTCTTGATCGGTGAGCTCAACCGGCTGTACCGGGAGGAGCCCGCGCTCCACGAGCTCGACTGCGACCCGGCCGGGTTCCAGTGGCTCAATGCCGACGACGCCGAGCACTCGGTGCTGACCTACGAGCGGCTCTCGCGCGGCGGCGACCGCGTCGTGGTCGCGCTCAACTTCACGCCGGTGCCGCGCTGGAACTACCGGGTCGGCGTGACCGCGCCGGGGGTCTGGCGCGAGATGCTCAACACCGACGCGGTGGCGTTCGGCGGCAGTGGACAGGGCAACTTCGGCGCGGTCGAAGCGACTCCGGTCCGCGCGCACCGACGAGAAATGTCGCTGAACTTGACCCTGCCGCCGCTCAGCGCCGTGCTGTTTCGACAGTAGCACTGTACGGGCAGCCGCGAGACATGGAAGTATCGCGGCGTGGGCAGTCTCGCTCGTTCGCAGGAAGTCACGACCATGAGTGCCAGTCGCTCGCAAGGCTCCGAGATGCCGCGGGCGCTGCGCTCGCCGCGCGTGGTCAACATCGAGGACCTCCGGAAGCGCGCGAAGGGCCGCTTGCCTCGCGTGGTGTTCAACTACGTCGACGGCGGCGCCGACGATGAGATCACGCTGCGCGAGAACTGCCGCGTGTTCGGCGACGTCAGGTTCCGGCCGCGGCAGGCCGTGGCGCTGCCGAGCTACGACCTGCGCGCGCGCGTGCTGGGCTGCGACGTGTCGATGCCGGCGCTGCTCGCGCCGATCGGCTATTTGCGCCTGATCCATCCGGGCGGCGAGATCGACGCGGCGCGCGCCGCGGGCGACGCCGGCACGATGTTCATCCAGTCGACGATCTCGGGGCACGCGCTCGAGAAGACGAAGGCGGCGTCGAGCGGGCCCGTGGGCTATCAGCTGTATCTCGTCGGCGGGCGCGGGGCGTCGGAGGCGGCGATCGAGCGCGCGCGTCAAGCGGGTTTCTCCGCGCTGTTCGTCACGATCGATACGCCGGTGGCCGGGTTGCGCGAGCGCGACTTCCGCGGCGGGATGCGCGAGCTGTTGAGCGGCACCGCGATCTCCAAGCTGCGCTATCTGCCGCAGTTCCTGGCGCGGCCGCGCTGGCTCGCCAGCTTTCTGCGCGACGGCGGCGTGCCCAAGCTCGAGAATGTGATCGTGCCCGGCGAGGGCCCGATGACGCTCGTCGACGTGGTGGGCGCGCTGTCGCGCTCGGGCGTGACGTGGGAGGACTTTCGCTGGATCCGCGAGGTGTGGAGCGGGCCGCTGGTGGCCAAGGGTGTGTTGACCGGAGACGACGCGCGGCGCGCGATCGACGCCGGCGCGACGGCCATCGTCGTGTCGAATCACGGCGGCCGGCAGCTCGACAGCGCGGACGCGACGCTGCGCGCGCTGCCCGAAGTGGTCGCCGCGGTGAACGGGCAGATCGAGGTGCTGTTCGATGGCGGGATCCGCCGAGGGAGCGACATCGTCAAGGCGCTCTGCCTCGGCGCGCGCGGGGTCCTGGTCGGCCGCGCCTATGTGTACGGGCTCGCCGGCGGGGGCGAAGCTGGGGTCGCGCGGGCGATCCAGATCCTGCGCGCCGATGTCGAGCGCACGCTCAAGCTGCTCGGCTGCCCGTCGATCGCCGCGCTCGATGCCTCGTACGTCGAGGCGCCGGCGTCCTGGCGACGCTGACCTTCGGATCTCGGACAGCATTCCTGGGAGCGCGACCGGATTTCGAAGGTCGCCGCGCGGCCTCGGCGGGACGCTGTGCCGTCATGAAGCGCTCGTTCGAGCACGTGAAGTATCTGTGGCAGGACGAGGTCGCCGACCGGCTGGGCCCGGTAGAGCGCCTGGTGTACCGGTCGAACAAGCTCGGCGAGGACCTGACGCTCACCAACACCGGCGGCGGCAACACGTCGTCCAAGATCGACGAGCGCGATCCGCTGACCGGCGAGCCGGTCGAGGTGCTGTGGATCAAGGGCTCGGGCGGCGACCTGCGGACCACCACGAAGGACGGCCTGGCCTCGCTCTACCTCGACAAGGTCCGCGCGATGAAGTCGCTGTACCTGCGCAGCCCGGGCAAGGGACCCAAGACCTCCGTCGAAGACGACATGTACCCGATGTACCGGCACTGCGTGTTCAACCTGAACCCGCGCGCCTGCTCGATCGATACGCCGCTGCACACGCTTGTCCCCTACAAGCACGTCGATCACCTGCATCCCAACGCGGTCATCGCGCTCGCCGCGTCGGTCAACCAGAAGAAGCTCGTCGCCGAGGTCTACGGCGATGATGTGCTCTACGTGCCCTGGCAGCGCCCGGGGTTCGACATCGGGCTCCTCATCGAGGACGCGATCCGCGCCCACCCGAGCGCGAAGGGCTGCGTGCTCGGCCACCACGGGATGAGCGCGTGGGCCAACGACGATCGCGCGTGTTACGAGACGTCGCTCGGCGTGAACGACCGCGCGGCGCGCTTTCTCGCAGCGCGCGATCGCGGTGACCGGACCTTCGGGGGCGTGCGCCACCGGGCGCTGGCGGAGCCCGAGCGGCACCGGATCCTCGTCGAGATCCTGCCCTGGTTGCGCGGCCGGGTCAGCCAGTACAAGCGCGCGGTCGCCACGCTGCAGGATGACGACCGGATGCTGCGCTTCGTGGGCAGCGTGGATGGGCCGCGGCTCTCGGCGCTCGGCACCTCGTGCCCCGATCACTTTCTGCGTACGAAGATCAAGCCGCTGTTCGTCGACTGGCAACCGGACGGTGGCGACCTCGGGGCGCTGAAGGACCGGCTCGCCGAGGGACTGGAGCAGTACCGCAAGGATTACGTCGCCTACTACGAGCGCTGCAAGCGCACGGACTCGCCGGCGATCCGCGACCCCAATCCCACGGTCGTGTTGATTCCGGGACTGGGCATGATCGCGTGGGGCAAGAACAAGAGTGAATCGCGCGTCACCGCCGAGTTCTACAACTGCGCCATCGAGGTGATGCGCGGGGCCGAGGCGATCGACCGCTACGAGGCGATGGACGAGCAGGAGGCGTTCGACATCGAGTACTGGCCGCTCGAGGACGCCAAGCTGCAGCGCTTGCCGCCCGAGCGCGAGCTCGATCGCCAGGTCATTGCCGTGGTCGGCGCGGGGAACGGCATCGGCAAGGCACTGGCCCTGCGGCTCGTGAAGGAAGGCGCGCATGTCGTGTGCGTCGACCGCGACGAGGCCGCGGCCCGGGTCACCGCCGGCGAGATCGTCGCCCGCCACGGCGAGGGCATCGGCGTCGCAGGAACCGGCCTGTCGCGCTGCGGACCGGCGATCGGCCTGGCGTGCAACGTCACCGATCGCGACAGCGTGCACAAGATGCTGTCCGATGCGGTGCTGGCGTACGGCGGGCTCGACGCGGTGGCTGTGACCGCGGGGGTGTTCGTGCCGCCCGACCGCGCGGGTCACAACACCGACGAGCAGTGGCGGCTCACGCTCGACGTCAACGTGCTCGGCTCGTACATCGTGGCCGACGAGGCGGCGCAGATCTTCCGGCGCCAGGGGCTGCCGGCGAACCTCGTGCTCACGACGAGTGCCAATGCCGTGGTCGCCAAGCGCGGGAGCTTGCCCTATGACGCGAGCAAGGCGGCCGCCAATCACCTGGTCCGCGAGCTGGCGATCGAGCTCGCCCCGCTGGTGCGGGTGAACGCGGTCGCCCCGGCGACGGTGGTCCGCGGCAGCACGCTGTTCCCGCGCGATCGCGTGATCGCGTCGCTGACCAAGTACGAGATCGCATTCTCCGACGACGAGCCCACCGAGGAGCTGCGCGGCAAGCTGGCGCAGTTCTACGCGCGGCGAACGCTCACCCAGGCGCCGATCGAGCCCGAGGATCAGGCCGAGGCGCTCTACCTGCTGCTCACCCAGCGGCTATCGAAGACCACCGGTCACGTGCTGCCCGTCGACGGCGGCCTGCAGGACGGCTTCCTGCGCTGAGCGCTAGGTGCGCTGGACCTGGCGCCGGTACTCGCTGGGCGACAGCCCGGTCAGCTTGCTGAAACACGACGAGAAGTAGTTGCTGTCGTGAAAGCCGCTGGCGAAGGCGATCTCGGTGATGCTGTCCTCGGTGGTCTGCATCGCGCGCTTGGCGTGGCAGATGCGCAGCTGCACGAGATAGCTGTGCGGCGTCATGCCGGTGACCTCGCGAAACGTCCGCCCGAACGTGCGCAGGGAGTAGCCGGAGCGGTGGGCGACCTCCTCGATGTTCAGGTCGGCCGTGCAGTGGTGGCGCAGGTAGGCGAGCACGTGGCCGAACCGGCTGCGCGGCGGCAGGTGGTCGCAGTCGATCGGGATCCGGTGTCGCCACAGCGCGACCGCGAGCTGGACGAACAGCGACTCCGCGAGGATGTCCGAGTGCGGGTCGTCGGACCGCGCCTCGCGGGTGAGCTGGGCGATCAGCGGCTCGATCTCGCGCAGCGTGACGTCGGTCAGCTGCCAGCGGTTGTGGCCGTCGGGGCTCTCGAGCAGGTCGACGATGCGCTCCGGCCCGAGGAAGCGCTCGCTCGGGCGATACAGCACATTGGTGAGATGGAGGTCCGAGACCTCCTCGAACGAATGGCGATCTTGCGGGCGGACATAGAACACCTCGCCGCCGGTGATGAACTGCGGCTCGTCGTTCCAGACGTGCCAGCCATGGCCCGAGGTCACGATCACGACCTCGCCGAACTCGTGGTCGTGGAGCGGGAAGCGATCCTGCGGCATGCGCGGCTCGACGGAGACGACCTGCGATCTCCGCCGGAACCAGTCGCGCGCGACGAGCTTCATGGCCCGAACACCGTATCTCGACCCCTGGAGGGCTGTCATCCCGCTTCGGGGCAGCCCGATGATTAGACGCGGCGCGGCAGGATCCGCCGCATCACGAGCGGGGCGGCGATCGCGACGATCAGAAGCCCGCCGGTGATCATCGACATCATGATGCCGGGGACGTTCAAGAGCCCGAGCCCGAAGGTGAGCATCCCCATCACGAACACCGACAGGATGACGCCGGGAAGGGTGCCGCTTCCGCCCACGATGCTGACCCCCCCGAGGACGACCACCACCGCGATCACGTCGAGCTCCCAGCCGGTCGCCATGTTCGGACGGGTCGCGCCGATCCGCGAGGTCAGGAACACCGCCGCCAGGCCGCTCAGCGCGCCGTTCACCGTGAAGAACCAGAAGCGATGCGCGTCGACCCGGATGCCGCTGTGCAGCGCGGCGTGCGGGTTATTGCCATACGCAAACAGCCTGCGGCCGATGACCGTGCGATGCAGGATCACGGTGAATGCGATCGCCAGGATCGCAAACACCAGCAGCTCGTAGGGCACCAGGCCCCAGAGCGTGCCTTGCCCCAGCTCGTCGAAGCCTTCGGGATAGCTCGTGTACGCGGTGTCTCCGAGGATCGCGTACGAGATGCCGCGGAACAGCGACATCGTCCCGATCGTCACGACGATGGCCTGGATCCGGAACCGCGTGATGATGGCGCCGTTGAACGCGCCCGCGGCCGCTCCGGCGAGCACGCCGGCGCCGAGGAGGCCGGCGGTGCCGACGCCGAGCGAGGCCAGCCAGCCGATCAGCGTCGAGCACAGCGCGATCGTCGCCGCGACCGAGAGATCGATATCGCGCCCGATGATCACCAGCGTCATCGGCAGCGCGATGATCGCCTTCTCGGTGAACGCCTGGGTGCTGTCGAACAGGTTGTGAACGTCGAGGAAGTACGGCGAGGCGAAGCTGTTGACGACGCAGACGCCGATCAAGAGGACGACCAGCACGGCCTCCCACCGCATCAGGAGCGATCGTACGCGGGTCATTGCGTCCTGGAGTTGATGATCACCGCGCCGAGGATGGCGGCGCCCGAGATCGCCATTTGCCAGAACGGCGAGACATCGATCATCGGCAGTGAATTGAGAATGATCACCAGGAACGCCGCGCCGAGCAGACACCCGAGCACGCGGCCCTTGCCGCCGGCCACGCTGACACCGCCGATGACGCACGCGGCGATGGTCTGCAGCTCGAACCCGAGCGCGGTCTCGGTATAGGCGACCGCGTAGCGCGCCACCCACAGATAGCCGGCCAGGCCGGAGGCGGCGCCGGTCGCGCAGTAGACCCACAGCACGACGCGCGACTCCTCGATGCCCACGTAGCGCGCCGCGGCGCGGTTGCCGCCGAGCGCGTAGAGGGCGCGGCCCCGCGCCGTGTGGTTCAGCAACACGTGGCCGGCGATGATGACGAGCACGGCGACCCAGCAGATGTTCGCGAGCCCGAGCGTGCGCGACATCGGAAATGCCAGGTAGTCGGGGCCGATCTCGTGCGCGTTCACCCAGGCGCCGCCGCTGACCAGGAACACGGCGCCGCGGTAGAGGCTCATCGTGCCGAGCGTGACCACGATCGGCGGCATGCGGACGACGGCGATCAGGACGGCGTTGATCGCCCCGAGGGCTGTGCCCAGCCCGATCGCGATCACCAGCGTGAGCAGCACCGGCATGTCGGGATGCGCGCGCGACGCCAGCGCGGTGACCATGCCCACGAGCGCCATGTTGGCGGCGATCGACAGATCGATGCCGCCCGTGATCAGCGCGAGCATCTGGACCAGCGCCATCATCGCCAGGATGCTGCCGTCGGTGGCCAGCGTGTCGAGGCTCCCCGCCGACAGAAACACCGGCGCGCGGAACGAGATGACCGCGATCATCGCGGCGAGGATCGCGGCGAGCACGACATCGCGGCGATCGATCGCGCTTGGCGCCTTGCGCGCCTCAAGCATGGGCGCGCTCCGTGCCCGGGGCGATGCCGATCGCGGCGGCCACGATGTCTCGCGCATCGAACGCGCTGCGCGGCAGCTCGCGCACGATGCGGCCCCTGCGCATCACGATCACGCGGTCCGCCACGCCCATCAGCTCGGGGAGCTCCGAGCTGACCAGAATCACCGACAGGCCGCGCTGCACGAGCTCGCTGATCAAGCGATGCACGGCGGCCTTGGATCCGACGTCGATGCCCTTGGTCGGCTCGTCGAGGATCACGATCTCCGGCTGGGTCGCCAGCCACTTGCCGATGACGACCTTCTGCTGGTTGCCTCCCGACAGGTCGGCGACGCGCTGCCCGGGGCCCGCGCACTTGATCGAGAGGCGCTCGACGGTCTGCGCGGTCATCGCTCGCTCGGCGGCCTCGTCGGGGAACAGCAGGCGCGAGAGCTGGTGCAGCGACGGCAGGGTGACGTTGTCGGCGACCGACAGCGCGAGGATCGCGCCGTTGCGCTGGCGATCCTCGGGGACGTAGACCATGCCGCGGTCGATCGCATCGCGCGGCGAGCGCAGCGAGAGACGCGCGCGATGGAGCCGGACCTCGCCGCGCGCGATGGGCGCGAGGCCGAACAGCATCATCATCAGCTCGGTGCGCCCGGCGCCGACCAGGCCGTAGAACCCCAGGACCTCGCCGCGGTGGAGCGTGAACGAGATGTCGTCGAGCTCGGCGCCGTTCGACAGCCCCGCGACCTCGAGCACCGGCTCACCGATCGAGACGCTGGCCTTGGGGAACAGCTCGTCGACCGGCCGGCCGACCATCATCTCGACCAGCTGCGCCTGGCCGACGTCGGCGATGTCGCCGGCGCCGACGCAGCGCCCGTCGCGGAACACGGTGTAGCGGTCCGCGATCGCGAACACCTCGTCGAGCTTGTGCGAGATGAACAGGATCGCCTTGCCGCTGGCGGCGAGCCGGCGGACCACCGCGAACAGCTCCTCGATCTCGCGCGCCGACAGCGCCGCGGTCGGCTCGTCCATGATCATCACCTGCGAGTCATGCGACAGCGCACGCGCGATCTCGACCAGGTGCTTCTGCGCGACCGAGAGGCTGCGGAGCGGGGCCAGGACATCGAGGTCGGACTCGAGGCTGTGCAGGATCTCGGTCGCGCGCCGGTGCATGCGCGGCCAGTCGACCAGCCCGAGGCGATTGCGCAGCAGGTGCCCGGTGAAGATGTTCTCGGCGACCGATAGCTCGTCGAACATCACCGGCTCCTGGTGGACGGCGGTGATCCCGCGGCGCCAGGCGTCCTGGGCGCTGTGCAGCTCGACGGGTGCGCCCCGGACCAGGATCCGCCCGGCGTCGGGCCGGTAGATGCCGGTCATGATCTTGACCGCGGTCGATTTTCCGGCGCCGTTCTCGCCGAGCAGCGCCACCACGCGCCCGGCGGGCAGCTCGAGCGCCGCGCCGTCGAGCGCGCGGACGCCGTCGAAGTGCAGCTTGATCCCCTCGAGGGCGAGGACGGAAGGCTCGACCATCGCTGGGGTGGGCATGTGGACTAGAAGAACTTGGCGAACTTGTCGATGTTGCCCTTGTCGAACACGAAGGGCTCCGCCATCGCGGCTTCGCCGTTGGGGTCGATCTTCAGCGACCCCATGCGCCCGATCGGGACCTCGGTGCCCGGTTTCCCCGACGCCTTTCCGGCGAGCAGCGAGTGAGCCGCGTACACGGCCGTGTAGCCGAGATCGATCGGATTCCAGATCGCGAACGTGTCGACCGCGCCCGAGCGAACGTGGCCGGCCAGCTCGGACGGCAGGC
>DATIPJ010000515.1:0-10432 GCA_035472155.1 Kofleriaceae bacterium | reverse complement strand
CGAGCGTCGGGCTGGTCGGCGCGTCCTCGAACGTGGGCCGCACCGCGCTGAGCTGCGCGCGCGCGGGCTGACGCTGCAGGAATTTTGAGGCGCCGGGCTACTTGCCGTCGAGCGCGCGGTCCTCGCGGCCGGTGCGCTTCTTGCCCGGGCGCGTCTGATCGAAGCCGAGGTCGGCGAGCTTCTTGCGAAGCGTGTTGCGGTTGAGCCCGAGGATCTCCGCCGCCTTGAGCTGGTTGCCGCCGGTGTGGGCGAGCACGAGGTCGAACAGCGGCCGCTCGACGCGCGCGAGCACCTTGTCGTAGAGGTCGTGGACCGGATAGCCGTCGATCCGCGCGAGCAGCCCGGCGAGCTTGGACTTGACCATCTCCTCGAAGGCCAGGTCCTCGAGCGGCACGCGCTCGGCCACCACCGGCAGGACCTCGTCGACGTCGCCCGCCTCGAGCCGCGAGCGCGTCACGCGGACCACGAGGCGGCGCGCGATCGACTTGAGCTCGGCCACGTTGCCCGGCCACGGGTACGCCGTGAGCCGCGCGTACGCCCGGGTCGACACCGTGGGCTTGGTGCGGCCGACCTCGGCGGCATAGTGCTTGAGCCAGCGCTCGAACAGCTCCGGCAGGTCCTCGCTGCGATCGCGCAGCGGCGGCACCTCGATGCGCCGGGCCTCGAACAGCTCGTAGAGCTCGGGCGAGACGATCGCGGCGTCGACCGCGCGCTCGAGATCGAGGTCCGCGGTCGCGACGACCTGCACGTCGAAGACCTCACCGACCGGCGTCGTCGATCGATCGCCGCGGCGATCGCGGATCGCGCGCCGCAGCGTGCGCTGCGAGCTCGCCGACAGATCGCTGACGTCCTTGACCAGCAGCGTGCCGCCGCTCGCCGCCCGCAGCGCGCGCCGCGCCCGTTCGCACGCGTCGCCATCGCGCGCGTTGCCCTCGAGCGTCGGGCTGGTCGGCGCGTCCTCGAACGTGGGCCGCACCGCGACGAACTTGCTGCCGCAGCGCGGGCCGCGCCGGTGCAGCACGCGCGCGACCAGCTCGCGGCCGGTGCCGTGCTCGCCGCAGATCAAGACCGGGGCGTCTCCGTCGGCGAACTTCTCGACGGCGGCCACCACCGTGCGCATCGCCGGGCTCGCGGCGACGAGGAAGTCGTCCGCCTTCAGCGTCGGACGTAACATCTACGCCGCCTCATCCCCTGCGAATCCTCCATCCATCGGTCCGTCCATCTGGCTGCGCTCACCCTCCGGCGACAGCCCGAGGCGGCGCTGCCGCTCGAGAAGCTGCGAGAAGTAATCTTCGACCAGCGCGCGCGCCGATGCAATATCAGGCGCGTCCCAGACGCGCAGGCGCAGCGCATTGCAGCCATAGAGCCCGCGCGCGTACCACGCACACGATTTGCGCACTTCGTGCAACATGCGTGGCCCATGCTTCAGCGTCTCGATCAGCGTCACGTGACGCCGAAACACCGCGAGACGGTCCTCGATCGAGGGCGGCCCCGGATCCGGGCGACCCGCCGTCACCTCGCGCAGTCGCGCGAACAGCCACGGGTTGCCGAGCGCGCCGCGCCCGATCATCACCGCGTCGCAGCCGGTGTGCTCGCGCAGTCGCAGGTAGCCCTCGACGTCGAGCACATCGCCGTTGCCGACGACGGGGATGTGCGCCGGCACCGCCGCGCGCACGCGCTGAATGATGTCCGGATCGCTCTTCCCCGAGAATCCCTGGGTTCGCGTGCGGCCGTGCACGGTGATCATGCGGGCACCGGCCTCCACCATGGCGCACGCAAACTCCGGAGCGTTGCGATGATCCTGATTCCATCCGGCGCGATGCTTCACCGTGACGGGGACGGTGGGAGGCACCGCGGCGACGACCGCACGCACGAGCTCTTGAGCCACTGCCGGCTCACGCATCAGCGCCGAGCCGCACTCACCGGCCACGACGCGCTTGGCCGGGCAGCCCATGTTGATGTCGACGAGCGAGGCCCCGATCGCGACCGCCATGCGCGCCGCGGCGTCCATCGCAGCGGATTCTCGACCAAAGATCTGCACGCCGAACCGGCGGCCGTCGAGCGACGCGGTGAGCTTGCCGCAAGTCCGCGGATCACCGACCGCCAGCGCATGTGCCGACAAGAACTCGGTGATCGTGAGACCTACGCCGAACTCCTCGCAGACGGTCCGAAACGGTAGGTCCGTGACGGCGGCCATCGGCGCGAGGAGTACCGGCGTATCGACGGCGAGATCCCCGATCCTCATCATCGGCACCTATACAGGATCGGCGTCGGCATGAAAACCCCGATCCGCGCGCCGCGAGCCTGTGCGGACGCGTCACGCCAGGTGATCGCGACGTTCCGGGATTTTCGCCGCGACGATGATCACGGCTTGAGCAGCGCTTCGACTTCCTCTTGCGCCGGCGTCGTGATCTCCGGACCGCCGGGGGCCAGGTAGACCGAGACCTCGGCGCGCACGCCGAACTGGCCGGGGAAGTACAGACCCGGCCCGACGGTGAAGCCGGTGCCCGGCGTCAGGATGCGCGTGTCCTTGACCTCGAAATCGTCGAGGTCGGCCCCGCCGCCCTGCAGATCGCTATCGATCGAGTGCCCGGTGCGGTGCATGACGCGGTCCGACAGCCCGGCCTTCTTGATGAATGCGCGGGTCGCGCTGTCGACCTCGGCGCCGGTGATCGGACGATGCTTGCGCGCGCGATCGCCGATCAGCGCAGTCGCCTGGTCGCGCGCCAGGCTCACGGTCTCGAACGCCTTGGCGATCGGCTCGGGCACGCTGGCGTCGGCCATCGCGCACCAGGTCGACGCGGCGTAGATGCCCTCGGGCCGGTCGACCTTGGCGGCGAGCGAGATCACGATCAGGTCGCCGCGCTTGATCGCCGTCGACTTGTCGGCCGACGGCACGTAGTACGGATCGGCGGTGTTGGCGCCGGCCGCGACCACCGGCGGCGCACCGACGAGCCCGCGCATCGCCATTCCGCGCACCAGGCGCTGCTGCACGTCGTACTCGGTGACCGCCTCGCCGCTCTGCAGCTGCTTGACCACCAGCGCGAGCGCCTCCTTGCGCAGCTCGACGAGGTGGTGCACGGCGACGTAGTGCGCGGTGCGCCCGGGGTCGCCCCAGATCGCCTTGGTGAACTGGACCAGCGTCGCGGACGACTTGACCTGCACGCCGGCGGCCTGGATGACCTCGAGCGTGCCAGCGTCGACGCGCGAGACGCTCGGCACCGCGGCCTTGGCCGAGTACTCGACGGCGACCGCCTTCACACCCTTGAGCATCGCGCGCAGCTGCTTGTCGAGATCGCGATAGCCCTGGTAGGTCAGCTTGGTCCCCGGGAGGTGATCGAAGCTGCGCAGCTCGGCCGTATGCACGAGCGCCACCGGCTGACCGCGCGCCGGGATCATGTAGAACCACGGCCGCGTGGGGTGCCCGTCGGGCGCGACCAGGCGGACGGCGATCGGGTTCTCGCCGTCGCGATCGAAGAGGAGCCAGCCGTCGAGGCGCTGCACCGCGAGCAGCCCCTGCACCGTGGCGATGTCTGCCAGGCCGACGCGCTTGGGGATCGGCGAGCCGGCATCGGCGTGCGCGGCGTACGGGTCGACGGGCGTGCTCGGCGCGTTCGATGCGTTCGGAGCGTTCGGCGCTTTCGCTGCGGTCGGCGCGGCCTTGGCCGGCGCAGGCGGACCCGCCGGCTGCGCGCGCGCGGGCGCCGCGAGGCCGAGCCCAAGACCGAAACCCAGGGACAACACGACGAGGCGCTTCATGGCGATCACGACCGCGGCGGAACGCGGGAAAGCTCGGTGACGAGCTCCTCATGAATAGCACCGTTCGACGCCACCACCGCCCCTTCGTGAAGGTCGAGCGGGCCACCCGTCCAGTTGGTCACAGTCCCGCCAGCCTCGGTCGCGATCAGCGCGCCGGCGGCGACGTCCCACGGCTTCAAGTGCCGCTCCCAGTAGCCGTCCATCGAGCCGCACGCGACCAGGCAAAGATCGATCGACGCGGCGCCGAGGCGGCGGCACGCCCCGGCGCGACGCTGCAGGTGCTCCCACTCGGCAAAATTGTTATCCGGCCGGGTCGCGCGGTCGTAAGGAAACCCGGTGGTGAGCAGCGCGTGATCGAGCCGCGCGATCGCGCTGACCGCGAGCGGCGCACCGGCGCCATCGCGCGCGCCGCCGCCGCGCACCGCCTCGAACCACCAGTTCAGGCGCGGCGCGGCGACGATGCCGAGCACGGCCTGCCCCGCTTCCTCGAGCGCGATCGACACCGACCAGATCGGCAGACCGTGCGCGAAGTTCACCGTGCCGTCGATCGGGTCGACCAGCCAGCGCCGGTCGCCCGTGCCCGCGCCCTGGCCCGCCTCCTCGCCCAGGACCGCCACCCCCGGCGTCCGCTCGGCGAGCACGCGCCGGATCAGCTCCTCCGAGCGCACGTCCCACTCGGTGACGAGGTCGGTCGGCCGCCCCTTGTGGCGGATGTGCTCGGGCCGCGCACCCGCCAGCAGCTCCACCGCTGCGCGCGCCGCGGCGCGGGCCGCCTCGAGCAGCTCGTTGCCCTCGCCGCCGGCGCTGCGATCGCCGCCGGCGCTCAAAGGTCGAGCCGCATCGAGACCTGGTGCGCGCTGTCGGGCCGCGTGAAGGTCTCGCTCGAGGCCACCTGGCGCGAGAGCGTCGAGCGATCGACGACGCGGAAGCCGAACTTGGCGGCGAAGAAGTCGCTCGCGGTCTCGGTCAGCAGGTAGATCCGACGCACGCCGCGCCAGCGCGCCTGGCTGACCGCGGTGTCGGCGAGGATCCAGCCGTAGCCCGCGCCGCGAAACTTGGGGTCGACCGCGAGCGCGCGCAGGATCGCGTCGTCGCCGAGGACCTCGAGCGACACGCAGCCGACCGTGCCGTCCTCGTTGCACAGCACGAAGAAGTCGCCGGCCTGGTCCTCGGACGCGGGCTCCTCGAGCGACACCGAGGCGAGCACGGCGCGCACCGCCATCATGTCGTTCCGGCGCGCCGGGCGCACCGAGTCGCCGATCGCCTCGAGCAGCTTTTCATGCAGGCCGTCGAAGCTGCCCGACGACAGCACGCACACGACATCGCCCGGCGCCGCGCTGCCCGCGAGCTGCTTGACGATGGTGTCGACGTCGGCGATGTACGCCGCCTTGGTGCCGGAGCGGTGCAGGTCGAGCGCGAGCCGCTCGGGGTCGAACCGCTCGGCCAACGGAATCTTCGACGGATCGAACAGCTTGCCGACGATGACCTCGTCGGCGAGCGAGAACGCCGACGCGTACTCGGCCTGGAATGTCCGGCGCCGGCTGGTCGCCGAGCGCGGCTCGTACACCGCGATGAGCCGGCGCTTGGGGAACCGCTTGCGCAGCGCCTTGAGCGTCTCGCGCACGGCCGTGGGATGGTGCGCGTAGTCGTCGAGCACGGTCACGCCACCGGCGACGCCGCGCAGCTCCTGTCGCCGCCGCACGCCCGCGAAGCTCGCCACGCCGCGCTGGATGTCGGCCAGCGGCACGCCGCGCGCCCGCGCGATCGCGATCGCCGCGACGCAGTTCGCGACGTTGTGGCGGCCGACCAGCAGCGACTCGAAATGCTCGACCCGCTCGCCGCGCCCCGCGACGCGATGGAACACGTCGAACGCGACCCGCCCGCTCTTGCCGATCTCGCAATTCGTCGCCCACCAGTGGACCTCGTGCGGCGGCTCGTTGCCGTCGTCGACCACCGCGTAGGGCTCGACCCGGCAGATCGCGTGGCGCGCCAGCGCCAGCGCCTCGGCGTCGTCGGCGCACACCACGAGCAGCCCGGGGGCCGCGATCGCAGCGATCAGCTTCTTGAACACCTCGCGCACCGCATCGAACGACGGAAAGATGTCCACGTGGTCGAGCTCGACCGAGGTCAGGACCACGGCCTCGGGGCGGTAGTGCAGGAACTTGGGCCCCTTGTCGAAGAACGCGGTGTCGTACTCGTCGCCCTCGACGACGAAGTCCGCACCGCCCCCGAGCCGGTAGCCGCGGCCGAGCGTGACCGGGACGCCACCGACAAACAGCGACGGATCCTGGCCGGCCTCGATCAGGATGTGCGCGATCAGCGACGTGGTCGTGGTCTTGCCGTGCGTGCCGCACACCACGATCGGATGCTTGCCATCGAGCAGGTGCTCGCCGATCACCGCGGGGAACGACGTCAGCTTGATGCCGCGCGCCTGGGCGGCCACGACCTCGACGTGGTCCTTGCTGTGGACGTTGCCGACCACCACGAGGTCGGGCTGCCAGGAGAGGTTATCCTCGCTGTACGGCATCATGACCGGCACGCCGAGCTCGGCCAGCTGCTCGCTCATGGGCGGGTACACCGCGGCGTCGGAGCCCCGGACCTCGTGGCCAGCGCCGGACAGAAGCCCGGCCACGGCACCCATGCCGGTTCCGCCGATACCGATCAGATGCACCTTCACAACGGCGCCAAGCTACCCAGCCGAGTCTCGCCGGTAAAGGGTTAACCCGCTATATCGAGATCCCGGCATCGCCGGGGTCGAGCGCCCGGATCGCCGGAACGAAGCCGTGGAACAGCTCGCCGCTGGGCAGGCGATAGCGCCGTGCGAACTCGTACGTCCCGCTCGGGATCCGCACCGTGCCGTCGGAAAACTCGACCCAGGCCAGATCGGGCCGGGTCGACGAGCGCTCGAGCCACTCGGCGCGCGAGCCCTTGATCGCGCCGCCGCGATCGTCGAGCCGCTCGCCGTGCTCGATCAGGAACGCGTCGAGCGCCTCGAGGTCGGGGAACGTCGACAGCGCGCCGACGTCGACGGTGAAGTGATGGACGCGGAACCCGTACGCACAGAACCACGCCGCGTGCTCCGATTCGGCGGCGAGCACCGCGTAGTCGGCGCGGCTCACCATCCACGGACGCCCGGCCCATGGCAGGTCCGCGCGCGTGGTGAACCCGGGCGAGACGCTCGCGGCCAGCCGCGCGATCACCGCCTGCGCCTCGGGCGATAGCTCATCGACGATGAGCTCGGTGATGAACAGCTTGGGCAGCGCCGGATCGTCGTGCTGCCAGTAGCGCGCGCGCAGGTGGCGGCCGCGCGTGCGGTAGCGTTCGCGCGCCCGCCAGCCCAGCGCCTCGAACGGGCGCGCGAGGACGTCCATCCCGATCGCCGGTGCACTGCACGTCCTGAGCGCGACGCTGTCGTTGCGCAGCAGCTCGCCGCGCTCCGCGAGCAGGCGCTGGATGCGCGCCGCCTGCGGCGTCAACGCGACATAGTCACACCACAGCGCGTCGACAAGCTCGGCGACGGTCACCACTCTGGATATGCCAAACCGCGCCGCGCTTGGGAAGCCCCGGCGAATTTCACAGTCGCGTTTACGCCGCGACGACGCTCGCCCTGGGGCGCGCTCGCCCCGTCCGGACGCCGGACCGTGCACCTGCGCTCGGATTTGCTCGGAGTGAGGCGAAGCCGCTCACCGCGCCGCGCGTTTCGCCGCGGCCCCGTCGCTGATCTTCACTTGTATTCCGACCGTCACTTGAGCTTGTGGGTCAAATAGGCCTTGAGGCGCAGCTCGGCATCGGCCGAATCATTGACGACGATGGGCACGGTGCGCTTGACCTCGTCGTCGACCTCGGCGTAGAGCGCCTTGCGCGCCGCCGCATCGTCGACGAGCTGCGCCGGCGTCCGGCCGCGCACCTTCTGATCGACGAGCTTTGCACAGTACGCCTTGAGCTTGTCGTACAGCGTACCGCCGAGGAACGCCGTGATCTTGTCGGCTTCGTTCGCCATCCGATCGAGGCTGATCTCGGCCGGGGTGGGCAGCGCGCCGCGCTCGCAGCTCTGGGTGAGCTGCGCGCACACGCGGAGCACCATCACGTCGTCGATCACGCCGATCCCTTCGTTCCAGTCAGGGACCAGGTCCATGCGGCTCACCACGTAGGACAGCGCCGAGGCCGCGATCCGGCGCGAGCTGGTGTCCGCCTTCGCCGATTCGAGCAGTGACCGGAATGCCTCGGTGTCCTGGCGAATGGTGTCGGCCCAGCCCTTGAAGACGTCGATATGAGCAACCACATGCCCTCCTTGACCGTCGACGGTAACCCCAAGGTCGCGGGCGTTCAACCGGCTTCCGGAGGACGGGCGGCGCTCGACGCGCGCGGTGCGCTACAGGTGGCAGTTGTTCGCGACCGAGGGCTTGCAGATACCCATCTGGTTGCATGCGACGGTCGCACCGGCCGAGTCGTTCGGGCACGCCATGCTGCCGCTGCACGCCTGCGTGCAGACCTGGATCCCGTCGGCCATGAACAGGTGGCAGTTCTGCGAGGTGCACTGCGCGTTGCCGCTGCACGTGTCGTAGACCGCGCCGGTGCACGCGGGGCCCGACGGGGCATCGGGGGTCGAGTTGTCATCGTCGCCACCACACGCGCCGAGCGCAGTGAAGCCGAGCACGAGCACGAGACGGAGCAGCCGCATCCGATCATCGTATCGAGCCGTGCGGCCGGGCGCTGCGCGCGACGCGGCAGATGCATTGGCCGCCGCGTTACAAAGCGATGACAGCCACTGATAAGCTCGCCGCATGCGGACCTCGATCACGCCACGCGCTGCACCCGCGCTCGCGCTTGTCGTCCTCGCCCGGCTCGCCGGGCTCGCCGGCATCGCCGGCTGCGCGGGCGACGCGCCGCCCGACACCGAGCACAGCTGCACCGGCGAGCTCTACGACAGCTGTCTGCAGGAGCACGAGTGCACATCGAACAACTGCCGCAGCTTCGCCGCCGACGGCATCCAGGTCTGCACGATGACCTGCACGGCCGGCGATGACTCGACGTGCCCCAAGACGGCCGACGGCAAGACCGTCACGTGCAACCAGATGGGCATCTGCAAGCCGCCCGCGGCGAACAACTGCACGCGGCCGTAGGCGCTGCGTCGGGCAAGTGCGCCGGCTCGCCGCTACTCCATCAGGTCTTCGATCACCTTCTCGGTCGCGCCGGCGGTGATCTGCACGCTGATCGCCTTGCGGAGGTCGTTCTCGCGGTTGATCAGCGTGACCTTGTGGCTGCCGGCCGACAGCGCGATCGAGCGCTGCGGCGTCGTGAGGCCGGTCGGCTTGCCGTCGATGACGATCTCGCACGGCGGCTTGCTCGAGATCATGAGCGTGCCCTCGCCGCCCTCGCGCCGCGCACCGTCGGCCCGGGGCGACGGGCGCTTGCCGAGCGTCGCCGCGATCCGTCGCGTGGTCCTGGGATCGAGGTGCTCCTGCTGCGACGGCCGGCTCGCCCAGCTGAACACCAGGTCGTACTCGCGCGACGGATCGACCGCGGCGTTGAGCGGGGTCGTCCCGACGAACTGGCTCTTGCCGCGATCGATCAGCGCAACGGTCGCGCCGCTCGGCGTGGAGTCGATGCGGACCTCGACGAGCTCGGGCGGCTTGGCGGGCTCGACGATCGCCTCGGCGGACAGCGTCGCGGTCTCCGCCGACGGCGACGGTGGGGGCGTCGGCTCCGCCGGTGCGGCCGAGGCGCCGGGCTCGACCGATGCCGGCACCGCCGCGCTGCCGTGGAATGCGACGAAGCCGCCGATCGCCACGCCCGCGATCACGAGCAGCGCGATCGGCAGCACCAGCTTGGTCATCACGATGCGCAGCTCCGACGGCTTGCGCAGCTGCATGGTGCCGACCATGTGCTCGCCGGCCTGGCTCTCCGACCAGTCCTGGCTCGCCATCGACGGCCGCCACGACTGCGCGGCCGATGGATCCCCGGTGATGTCGATCGACGGAGCGGGCAGCGCGGCGGGCGGCTGCGCCGGCAACATCGGAGCGGGCGGCAGCGGCTCGGGCGGCGGTGGTGGCGCCAGATCGGCGCTCATCGTGCGCGGCCCTGCGGCCGGGTATGGCGTCGGCGTCGGTGCTGCGGGCCGCGGCTCGAACGGCGCAGCGACGGGCATCGAGGGCGGATAGGTGGTGTGCATCGACCGGGGCGGCTGCAGCGGCCGCGGCGGTGGAGGCGATTGGGCGGCGGCTTCCGTCGCCGCGCTCGGCCCCGGCGGCTCGCCGAGGCGGCGCCCGGTGGCCCGCGCGATCAGGTCGTTGATCGCGGTGTTCTCGCTGTTCGCCATCGCGCGAAGGTCCTACCTTGTACTCTTCGAGCCAGAATCCCGAAGCGCCTGGTTTTTCGCAAGCGAAATCCCGTGGATTGGAGCGCATTTTCCCTCGGCAGCGGCATGACTTAGGAAACGATCACGCCCGCGTCTGCTGTGGTTTTGTGTTCCAGCGGCGGGTCAGTCGCTGTGATCGGCTCGGTCGAAACGATCGAGTAAGTAGCTGATCAGTCGTTGACGATGGAGTGACGCTACATCTATGGTATCGCCAGTGTACGAGGCGGTGTTCCGAGACCTGCGAAAGCTCGCGGACTGGTTCTCGACCAGCGCCGATGCTCGCCGCGGCGACGCGGCGCACCTCGCGCGGCTCGT
>DATIPJ010000514.1:0-3791 GCA_035472155.1 Kofleriaceae bacterium | reverse complement strand
ATCAAGACCAACGTGACCCTGTGCTTCTCGGCCACCCAGGCGCTCCTCGCGGCCAAGGCGGGCGCGAGCTACATCTCGCCGTTCGTCGGGCGCCTCGACGATGTCTCGACCAACGGAATGCAGCTGATCGGTGAGATCGTGCAGATCTACGATAATTATGCATTCGAGACCGAGGTGCTGGTCGCCTCGGTGCGGCACCCGATGCACGTCCACGAAGCGGCGATGCTCGGCGCCCACGTGGCGACCTGTCCGCTGAGCGTACTGCTCGCGCTGTGCAAGCACCCCCTTACGGACCTCGGGCTCGCGAAGTTCCTCTCCGACTGGGAGAAGGTCCCGAAGTGACATGAGCGGACCGAGCGAAGCCCGGGGCGACACGGCGGAGGCGCGGTCGGCCCGGAACAGCGAAGCGAGGGACGCTCGGACGACCATGAGCGGACCGAGCGAAGCCTGGGGCGCCGTCACGATGCTCGCGCTCGGATGGGTCGTATGCGCCGGTTGCAGCGATGACGAAGGCCCCAGGCTCGAGCGTTCCACGCCGACCGCCGCCGCGCGTAATGGGGTGGTCGCGATCTCCGGCCAGCGGTTGTGCGGGCCACAGGGCGACTGCGCGAAGGCCGGCGGCGAGATCCAGCTCGGGATCGAGCCGCCCACCGTGCGGGCCAACATCGTGAGCTACTCGGATACCAGCGCGCAGATCGCGATTCCGCCGGCGACGCCGGTGGGGCCGACGGTGCTGATCGCGATCGTCAACGAGCGGTCGTCGAACGCGCTCGATTTCGAGGTGCTGCCGTGACGGAGCAGCGCAGAGCCTTCTCGGTGGCGGTCTACGCTCGCCGTCGGGCGCGGCGTGGCGACGAGGTGCTGGTGATCGAGCACCGCAGGCTCGCCACGTGGCTGCCGATCGGCGGGGAGATCGAAGCAGGCGAGACCCCGCTCGAAGCGGCGCGGCGCGAGCTGCGCGAGGAGACCGGGCTCGTCGGAGCATTCCGGCTGCTCGCGGGCGCGCTCGATGGTGTGCCCGCGGGTTATCTGGGCTACGAGGAGCACCAGGCGGGGAACAAGGGCCTCCACATGAACTTCGTGTTCGTCACCGAGGTGGCTGACAACGCCGAGGTCGTGCCGAACGACGAGTTTGCGGCGTGGCGCTGGGTCGACCGCGCCGAGCTCGATCGCCTGGAGTCGCCGCTCAATGTGCGGCAGTTCGGCGTGCTCGCGCTCGAGGCGAGCTTCGTTGACGCGCATCTGCCGTGATTGCGAGGATGTCGAGGTATGCGGATCCGGCAGCACGTCAACCCGAACCAGGTGCACTTCGCGCGGTTTCGCGGGGATCGCCCGGTGCTCGACGGGCGGCCGGTCGAGCTCGAGATCGGATGCGCCGACGCGCAGTTCCTGTTCGAGCGCGCGGCCCAGGACGGCGCGCGGCAGTACATCGGGCTCGAGATCCGGGAGGACCTGGCGCGGCTGGTCAACAAGCGTGCCGGAACGCTCGGCGCGCCGGTGCAGGTGGTGTTCTGCCAGGCGCAGCTGCACATGACCGAGCTGTTTCCGCCCGGCGCGGTCGACCGCGTGTACATCAACTTCCCGGATCCGTGGTTCAAGCGCCGGCATCACGATCGGCGAATGGTCGACGAGACCCTGGCGGCCGCCATCGCGGGGATCGCACGCCCGGGCGCCGACGTCTTCGTACAGAGCGACGTCTGGGACATCGCGCTCGATGCGATGTCGACGTTCGAGCGCGACGAGCGATTCGTCAATCAGGCCGGCGAGTGGACGTTCTGGCGCGACGGCAACCCGTACGGCGTGCGCTCGTGGCGCGAGCAGAACGCCGAGGAGACCGGGCTGGCGATCTGGCGGATCCTTTATCGCCGGAGCTGAGTCAGCTCGGGTTCGAGTCCATGACCTGGGCCTGGAGGATGCGGTCGAGCCGGAACTGGCGATCGTTGCCATTCTCGAGGTCGACGCAGTTGAGCAGCGTCACTGCGCGATCGAACACGAGGTTGCGGATGCGGACCAGGCGCGGGCTCGCGTGGCCGCTCGCCTTGGAGTAGACGATGCGCAGCGCGCGCGATTCGAACCACGCGGTCTCGACGGCGGTCTGGATGGTGAGCGGCACCGGCAGCGCGGGCACGCCGACGAGCTGGAGCTCGCTGATCAGTTGCAGGAGCTCGCGCTGCGCCGAGGTCGAGAGGGCCGCCTTGACCTTGTCGGCCGCGCGCTCGATCGCGGCGGGGAACGGGATGAGGCGTTGCTCGGTGGCCAGGCGCGAGAGCGCGATCAGCAGCGCGGCTTCGCGCGCGGTGAAGTTGACCGGCGGGAGCTGGTAGGTCTTGTCCAGCGCGTAGCCGCCGCCGCGGCCGCGGTCGGCGCGGATCGGCATCCCGGCGTCCTGCAACGCCTCGAGATCGCGATAGATCGTGCGCAGGGTGACGCCAAACCGCGTGGCGAGCTCCTGCGCCGTCACACCGGTCCGGCGCGCGCGCAAGGCCTCGGCGAGTGCGAACAGCCGGGATTTCTTCCTCATGAAACCTGACAAAAGACTGTCACACGCCCGGCCCAAGATCTAGCTCGATGGATGGAACCAACCACGAGCCCCCGGGATCGGCCGATCTCGCCGGCCCGGCGATCCAGGCTACAGTGGGCGCCGTGGCGACGAGCTATCGCAAGAAGGCGAAGCGCACGACGGACACGGGAGCCCCGCCTCCGGCGCTGCCCACCAAGCGCGGCAACGCCGGGTTCAAGCTGTCCTCGCAGTTCAAGCCCGCCGGCGACCAGCCCAAGGCGATCGAAGAGCTGGTCGAGGGGCTGCGCCGCGGCGACGAGGCGCAGGTCCTGCTCGGCATCACCGGCTCGGGCAAGACGTTCACGATCGCCAACGTGATCGCCGAGGTCGACCGGCCGACGCTGATCATCGCGCACAACAAGATCCTGGCGGCGCAGCTGTACGGCGAGTTCAAGGAGCTATTTCCCGATGCCGCCGTGCACTACTTCGTGAGCTACTACGACTACTACCAGCCCGAGGCGTACGTCCCGACGACCGACACGTTCATCGAGAAGGACTCGATCGTGAACGAGGTGATCGACCGGATGCGCCACGCAGCGACGTTCGCGCTGCTGTCGCGGCGCGATGTCATCATCGTGGCCTCGGTGTCGTGCATCTACGGCATCGGCGCGCGCGAGACCTACGCGACGATGACGTGCGAGATCGACGTCGGGACCTCGATCGACCGCGACACCGTGCTGCGCCGGCTGGTCGAGCTGCAGTACGAGCGCAACGATGTCGACTTCCACCGCGGCACGTTCCGGGTGCGCGGCGACACCGTCGAGATCTTCCCCGCGTACGAGGCCGACACGGCGATTCGCATCGAGTGGTGGGGCGACCAGGTCGAGGCGGTGAGCGAGATCGATCCGCTGCGCGGCGGCGTCAAGCGCAAGATGGACCGCGCGGTGGTGTTCGCGGCGTCGCACTACGCCACGCCCGACGAGACGATGCGGCGCGCGGTGCAGACCATTCGCGAGGAGCTCAAGCAGCAGCTCGAGGTCCTGTCGTCGCAGGGCAAGCTGCTCGAGCGCCAGCGGCTTGAGCAGCGCACGATGTACGATCTCGAGTCGATCGAGCAGATGGGGCGCTGCAAGGGAATCGAGAACTACTCGAGGCATCTGTCGGGCCGCGCGCCGGGCGAGCCGCCGCCCACGCTGCTCGACTACTTCCCCAAGGACTACCTGCTGTTCGTCGACGAGTCGCACCAGACGATTCCGCAGATCGCCTCGATGTTCAAAGGCGACCGATCACG
>DATIPJ010000513.1:0-7071 GCA_035472155.1 Kofleriaceae bacterium | reverse complement strand
GGAACGCCGACCTGGGTGCGGCGCTCGGGCCGGTGCTTCTGGTTGGTGGCGTCGAGCATCACGATGATCTCGCCCGTGTCCTCGTCGTCGTCGTCGTCGGTGACCGCAGGCATGTCGGGCGAGGTCGCCCGGGTCGACTCGAGGTGATCGGGAGTCGCGCGCGGGCGATCGAGCAGGATCGGCTGCGACTCGCGCTCGTTGCCCGGTTCGCGCGCGGGCCCTCGGTCGATGCGGTCGTGGATCAGGGCGCCCTGCTCGGCATCATCGACGACGTCGATCGTCGACAGCGGCGGTGGGGTCTCGCGCGCCGCGCGCGTGTCGATCGGCGCGGTGGGCGGTGAGAGAGCATCCTCGTCGATGACGATGCGCGGCTCGTCGGCGTCGATCGCGCGGTCCACCGACTCCTTGAGATCGACCTCGCCGGCGCGCGCGCGCAGCTCGGGCGGATCGCTCTTGACGATCCGCCGGCGCATCGGCGGCAGCTTGCGCGGACCGGTGGCGTCGTCGTTGGCGCCCTTCTCGACCGTGATCAGCGGCTCGTCGTCCTCGTCCGGCTCGGGGAACGGCGGCCGGATCGACGGCGCGCGCCGGATCGGGACGCGGATCTCGCCCGAGATGCTTCGCGTGCGCAGCTTGTCGGGGGTCCCATCGCGCGCGACGTCCGCGTCAGCGGCCGTGTTGGCTCGCCGATCGGCGGCCGGTGCCGCCGACGCAGGCGCCGCGTTGATCGGGGGCAGCGTCGGTGCATCGGGTGCCGCGCGCGGGACTGCGCCGATCGCACCGCCGAGCGATGTGCTTCCGGCGAGCGAGCCGCTGCCCACGAGCGCGGCGCTGGCGAGCGCGTCTGCGCCGACGAGGCTCCTCGGCAGCGCAGGCTCGGGCCGGTCCGGCAGCAACGCGGCCGAGCCCGGCACGAACGAGATGCCGCCGACGCCGGGCAGCGTGGTCGTGGCGAGCCCGGTGCCTGCGCTCGATGAGGGCGCCGCCGTCGCCGCGCTGGCCCCAGGCGCTCCGGGGATCGTCGGCGTGCTGGGAGGCGTGGCCGCCGGGATCGCCGTCGGAGGTGCGGGCGCGCTGGGCGATGGCGCGGTCGCGAGCACCGCCGGTGGCGTCGGTGTGCTGGCCGGCGACGAGCGAGCGAGGGCCGGGCGGTTCGGCGCGACCGGCGCTGCGGGCTTGGGGGATGGCGCGCTCGAGGCGGCGTTGGCGAGCGGGCGGAGGTCGAGCTCGCCGCTGTTGGGGCGCACGACGTCGACGGGCCCGGTGACGGGGGCGACGGCGCGATGGCGCGCGGCGTTGACCTTGCCGGTGAGGCCCTTGGTGCGCGGGATGCGCTGCGCGGCGGCGACGATGGCCGCCTTCATCGGCGACTCGCGATCGGAGGAGCGCACGAGGCGCTGGCCGAGCGGTGTGACGTGGCCGTAGTAGTGCGCGAGGCACCACGCGATCTGCATCTGGGTCGCGACCGCGCGCACGACGTAGACGCCGGTGAAGAACGAGATCTCGTCGACGGCGTGGCGATCGGAGGGGTCGCTCATCGCGACGGTGAGGTTGGAGTCGGCGTCGAACGAGACCGGAACCGCGCGCAGCTCGACGGCCATATCGCCCGGAATCGTCGAGACGATCTTGGGCGTGAGGCGCGCGAGGGCATTGGGATTGACCTGCGGAACGAGCAACCGCGTGCAGTAGAAGTCGGTCAGCTGGTCGTCGGTGAGTACCTCGGCGATGACGAGCTGCTCGCCGAGCGTGCCGCCCTGACTGGCGACACGCGCGCGTGCGTCATCGAGGGCGCTGGCAGAAACCAGCCCCGAGCGGACCAATAGCGCGCCGGCATCGTCGGCCACAGTGTTTGAGTGTGGAGAATCGTGCCGGACACGACAAACCCCGGCCCTTTGGAGTGATCATGCAAACAGGCTGGCCGTGATGTCAACGAAGCCGCGGATCTACCTGGACTTCAATGCGACAGCGCCGCTCGGCGCCGACGTGCGTGTCGCGATGACACGAGGCATGGAATCCTGGGGAAACCCATCGTCGATTCACGCAGAAGGACGGCGCGCGCGCGATGCGATCGAGCAAGCCCGCGAACGCGTGGCGCAGCTCGCCGGTCGGACCCGGGAACAGGTGGTGTTCACCAGTGGGGGGACCGAGGGCAACGCGCTGGGTGTGATGGGGCTCGCACTCGTGGCTGAGCAGCGCGGGTTGCCGCGGGTCATAGCCTCGGCGGCGATCGACCATCCGTCGCTGCGCGGCGCGGTGGCGGCGCTGGTGGCGCGCGGGTGGCGGGCGGCGCCGATCGCGGTGACGGCCGAGGGCGCGCTCGAGGCTATCGCGCTCGACGGCGTGGGGCTGGTGGCGGTGGCGGCGGCCAACCACGAGCTCGGGACGATGGCAGGGCCCGAGGTCATCGCGGCGGCGCGCGCGGCCGGAGCGCTCGTGCACGTCGACGCGGTGCAGGCCGCGGGCAAGATCGCGCTCGCGGCGATCGATGCCGACGCGCTGGTGCTGTCGGCGCACAAGCTCGGCGGGCCGCAGGGCGTCGGGGCGCTCGCGATCGCGTGCGACGGGGGGCTGCCGCTCGTCGACGCCGGGCACCAGGAGCGCGGCCGCCGGCCCGGCACCGAAAACGCGCTCGGGATCGTGGGCTTCGGCGCCGCGGCCGAGCGCGCGGATGCGGCGAGCTGGCCCGCGGTGGCCGCGCTCGGCGAGCAGCTCGAGGCGGGGCTGCGCGCGATCGAGGGCGTGCGGATCCACGGCGCGGGCGCGCCGCGCGTCGGCGGCACGGTGAACGCGGGGTTCGCAGGCGCGCGTGGCGAGTCGCTGGTGATCGCGCTCGACCTCGCCGGCATCGCGGTCTCGACGGGCGCCGCGTGCACGTCGGGCGCGATCGAGCCGTCGCCCGTGCTGCTCGCGATCGGGCAATCGCCGGAGCGCGCGCGCGAAGCCGTGCGGTTCAGCCTCGGACGCACGACGACGGCCGCCGAGATCGACGCGGTGCTCGAGGCGCTGCCGCCGATCGTCGCGCGCGCGCGTGCGCAGCGCCGATAGTTCAATCGCGCGAACCGCTGCGCGTCGTGTGCATGCTCGCGAAGAAATCGAGCAGGGCTGCAATGCGCTACAGCGGCTCTGTACAAGGCGCGCTTGTAGAGATGCGAGGAACTGGGAATGATGCGGCCATGTGGAAGCGCGTACTGGTGGTCGCGGCGGCCGTCGGCGCTGTCGCGTGTGGCAACACGAGCGTGCCGAAGATCGCGTTCAAGCAGCCCGAGGTTCGCGGGCGACTGCAGAAGAACGGCTTGCGCTTCGTCGTGCTGCCAGACACGACGACGCAGCTGGTCGAGATCGACGTTCGCTACGAGGTCGGGGCGCGCGAGGATCCGCCGGGCAAGGCGGGGCTGGCGCACCTCGTCGAGCACCTGATGTTTCAGCAGCGGCCCGAGAGCGCGAGCGGGGGTGCAGCGAGCGGGGGTGCAGCGCGTCGCGAATCGGTGATGCAGATGCTGCAGCAGATGGCACTCAACATGAATGCGTATACCAACTGGGACACCACGCATTACATGGTCAATGCGCGCGCCGACATGCTCGACCCGCTGCTCAAGGTCGAGGCGATGCGGATGTTCTATCGCTGCGAGACCATCCCCGAGGAGGAGTTCCTGCGCGAGCGCGAGGTCGTGCGCAACGAGATCCGCGGACATAACCGCTCGGCGGCGGACCTGATCGAAGGCCTCACCCTCCAGGCGGTCTATCCGTCGGGCCACGCGTATGCCCAGCTGCCGGGCGGCGACGACATGCAGCTGTCGACGATCACGCTGCGCGATGCCTGCGAGTTCATGCAGAAGTACTATTCCCCCGAGCGCGCGACGGTGATCGTCGCGGGCGGCGTGCTGAGCGCCGTCGCGACGAGCTCGATCGAGCAGTGGTTCGCGGCGGTGGAGAAGCGGCCGCCGGCGCCGCGGCGCGAGGTCGAGCGGTTCACCGTGGCGCCCGAGCGCAAGACGTTCGAGCTCGACATCGAGCGCCCGTGGCTCGCCGTCGCGTGGCCGCTGCCGGATGGCCGCACGGCCGAGGGCGAGGCGGCACAGTTCGGGATCTGGCGCGCGTTCCTGGACGCGGCGTTCAAGGCGGACGAGTACGAATGCGCGACGCGCGCCACGCCCGAGATCCTCGGCGGGCGCGAGGCGCCGGTGTTCGTGATCGCGCTCGAGCTGACCAGCATGAGCAAGCTCGACCAGTGCCTCGACTTCGTGTGGAAGGCGGCGCACAACGCAGGTCACGGCTGGGACGGCGGGATGTGGAAGGAGCTCGAGGAGGCCAAGAACCGGCGCAAGGCGGCGTTCATCGCCAGCCTCGAGCCGCTGTTCGGCCAGGGCGGGCGCACCGACCAGGTCGGCGACCTGGTGCAATTCTCCCGCGACGTCGACTTCGACTCACGCGAGTTCTACACGTTCCACGAGCTCGACAAGATCGGCAAGCTCGAGATGGCCAGCATCGGCGCGGCGACCCAGCGGGCGCTCGACAAGGGCCACGCACGCGTCGTGGTGTTCACGCCGAGCAAGGCCGGGCTCAAGGGCGACCGGCGCGCCACGGTCGCGTTCCAGGCGCGCACCGAGGAGCGCATCGAGGACGCCGAGGTGGATCCCGGGGAGGCCGATCGCCCGATGCGCCTGCCCACCGACCTCAAGGTGTTCGCCTCCGCGACGCGGTTCCAGCTCGGCAACGGCATGCGCGTGGTGCTGTTGCCGATCGACGCGATGCCGGTGGTCGCGGCGGAGCTGGTGATCGACGTCGGCGATGCGACCGCGCCGGACAGCCCGGCGCTGGCGTGGGCCGCTGCCGACCTGCCGTCGCTGCCGCCCGACGCCAATGCGTTCGCCGAGACCGGCGTGCGGACGCGCTGCGGCACGACGCCCGATCATACGATCTGCCAGGCGCAGGGGATGTCGATCTACCTCGACATCGTGGTCAAGGCGCTCGAGCGACTGGTCAAGGCGGGCTGGACGACGCAGAAGGAGGTCGAGCAGGTGCAGAAGTCCGCGCACGCGATGTACCAGCTGCGGCGGCCGCTCCAGGAGCTCGCGTTCCGGCGCGAGCAGCTGGCGGCGGTGTTCGGTCCCGAGCACGCATACGCGCGGTCCCGCTGGTCGCTGCAGGCGATCGACAAGCTCGGCCTCGATGCGATCACGAAGTTCCGCGAGGAGCACTACTCGGCGAGCAACGCGACGCTCATCATCGCCGGTACGTTCGACGCCAAGCGCGCCGAGGCGACGGTGCGTGATGTGTTCGGCGGCTGGAGCGCGGGGCACAAGGATACGCCGGTGCCGGGCGTGGCGCGGGCGCGCAGCGGGCCGCTCTACGTCGGCGTGGTGGGCGATGAGGACCCGCAGATCGATGTGGCGATCCTGTATCCATCTCCCTCGGGCATCGCCGGTGAGCAGGCGGCGCGCCTCGTGCTGACCGAGATGCTGAATGCACAGATGTGGGACATCCGCGCGCGGCTCGGCGCGACCTACGGCACCTATGCGCGGCGCGACGCGCGCGTGGGCGGATCGGCCTACGTCCTCGGGGGCGCGGTCGATGCGCCCCGCGCCGGCGAGGCAGTGCGCGCGATGCGCGGCGGAATCGAGGCGCTGCGCAACGGGACCGGCTTCGACGAGGCGTTCGTGCGCGCTCGCCGCAAGGTCGTGCAGGAGATGCTCGGCGAGTCGACCGTCTCGGGCGAGCTCGCGGCGCGGCTGGCCCTGCTCGCCCGCTTCGGGCTCGAGCCCAAGGATGCCAACGCGCTGGTCCGGCAGGCCGCGGCGCTGTCGCCTGCGCAGGTCCGCCAGCTGCTCACCCACGAGCTCGATCCCAAGGGCGAGGCGGTGGTGATGCTCGGCGACCGCGCCGCGCTGACCAAGGCGTTCGCGGACGCGGGGATCAAGGATCCCAAGCTGGTGGAGCCCGAGGGCACGCCCGCGGGTAAGAAATGAGCACCTCTGCGGTACACATCGAGCGGCCTGGCAGCTGCCGACCAACAGGTCGGCAACCGGATAGATCCTGACCATTTGGGCCAGCTTGACGCCCTCAGGAGCGGCGGGGTATCCCAGCCGCATGCGTGACGTCGTGATCGTCGGTGCTGCGCGCACCGCTATCGGAAGCTTTCTGGGCTCGCTCGCGTCCGTGCCCGGACCGAAGCTGGGCGCGACGGCCATCAAGGCCGCGCTCGAGCGCGCCGGGGTCGGGCCGGCGGATGTTGGGCTCGTCCACATGGGCATGGTGCTGCCGGCTGGCGTGGGCCAGGCACCGGCGCGTCAGGCCGCGCTGTTCGCCGGTCTGCCGCAGAGCGTGCCGTGCGTGACGGTCAACAAGGTATGCGGCTCGGGCCTCGAGGCGGTGCTCGGCGCCGCGCGCGCGATCGCGGTCGGCGAGACCGAGATCGCCGTCGCGGGCGGCATGGAGTCGATGTCGAACGCGCCGCACGTCGTGCGCGGGCTGCGCACCGGCGTGAAGATGGGCGCGCTCGATACCGTCGACTCCATGGTCCACGACGGGCTGTGGGATCCGTACTCCAACCAGCACATGGGCAACTGCGCCGAGCTGTGCGCCAAGGAGAAGGGCATCCCGCGCAGCGCGCAGGACGAGCACGCGGCCGAGAGCTATCGCCGCGCGCGCTCGATGCGATCAAGCAGGGGCACTTCAAGCCCGAGATCGTGGGCGTGAAGGTCGCGGACCCCAAGAACAAAGGCGGTGAGATCAGCGTCGAGACCGACGAGGAGCCCGGGCGCGGCAACATCGAGAAGCTGCCGGGGCTGCGGACGTCGTTCCAGAAGGACGGCACGATCACCGCGGGCAACGCGTCGTCGATCAACGACGGCGGGGCGGCGCTGGTCGTGATGAGCGCCGACGAGGCCAAGCGGCGCGGCGCCAAGGTGCTCGCGCGGCTGGTCGCGACCGGCTACCACGCGCAGGCGCCCGAGTGGTTCACCACCGCGCCCGCGACGGCGATCCAGAACGCGCTCAAGCGCGCGAAGTGGGACGCCGGCAAGGTCGACCTCTGGGAGATCAACGAGGCGTTCTCGGTGGTCTCGATCGCGA
>DATIPJ010000512.1:0-4542 GCA_035472155.1 Kofleriaceae bacterium | reverse complement strand
GGGTCGATGGGCATGGCTCGATCGCTCGATTGGCGTGATGGCGTGATGGCGTGATGGCGTGTTGGCGTGTTGGCGTGTTGGCGTGATGGCGTGATGGCGTGATGGCGTGATGGCGTGTTGGCGTGATGGCGTGTTGGCGTGTTGGCGTGATGGCGGAGTTGTCTCGGTACTCCGAGGAGCTTTTCCGGATCATTCTCTTGTTTGATCAAAATCAAACTCTTCCAAGGACCATCGGCTCGAGGGTCGGGACTGTGGATAGCGGTACGAGGCCGGTGAGCTGGGCGTAGAGCGCAACGAGCGGCTAATGCGCCCAGGTCGCGGGCCGAGCGCTATCCACAGGCCAGGTGGCGATCTCCACGTCACCTCGCTCGAGCAATTCCTATTCTTGGGAGAGGTGCACGTGAGCCAACGGGGCGAGACCGTGGGGAGAGGAGTACGCAAAGCGGTGCGGCCCGGTGCGGAGCCTCGCGCGGTTCGGGGGCCGACGCGGTGCGGGCGGACGCGGTGCGGGCGGACGAGGTGCGCGGCGGACGAGGTATGGGGCCGGAAGGTGGTGCGGCGTGGAGCGAGTCGACCCGGTGCGAAGCCCGTCGCCTACTCGAGGAAGCCGGATTCGGCGAGCTTGCCGCCTTCGCGGAACTCGGCGCGGACGGCGCGCTCGAGGTGGTCCTGGGTGAGGGCGGCTTGCTCTTCGGCGGCGAGGAAGGCGGCGCGCAGGGCGGCGTTGCGGATGTAGCCGCCGGACATCTTGTAGCGGTGCGCCAGGTCGGCGAGGTCGATCTTGCCGGCGAGGGGGAGCTGTTCGGGGAGGTGGACGCGCCAGAGGCGCTCGCGGGCCTCTTCGTCGGGGAATGGGAAGGTGAGGCGGCAGGAGAGGCGGCGTTTGAAGGCGGCGTCGATGGCGGTGCCGAAGTTGGTGGTGAGGACGGCGACGCCTTCGAAGGTGTCGAGGCGCTGGAGGAGGTAGTTGACCTCGAGGTTGGCGTAGCGGTCGACCGATGTCCGGACCTCGGTGCGCTTGCTGAAGAGGGAGTCGGCCTCGTCGAAGAGGATGAGGGCCTGGCCTTCTTCGGCGGCGTCGAAGACCTTGGCCAGGTTCTGCTCGGTCTCGCCGATCCATTTGGACATGACGCGCGAGAGGTCGATGCGGTAGAGGTCGAGGCCCAGCTCGTTGGCGATCGCGCTGGCGACGAGGGTCTTGCCGGTGCCCGGGCCGCCCTGGAAGAGGGCGGTGAGGCCACGCGAGGTGGACATGACCTGGTCGAAGCCCCAGGTGTCGTAGACGGTGCGGCGGTGCCGGATGCGCGCGACCAGCTCGACGATGCTGTCGTGGATGTCGGCCGGGAGGACGATCTGGGACCAGGTGGCCAGGCGGGTGACGCGCGTGGCCACGGCGCCCAGCTTGGTCTCGAGGTACTGGCGCAGGGCGCCCTCGATGGCGGCGTCGGGGTCGGCGGGTGCGCCGCGCGCGACGGCGGTGGCGACGCGGCGGATCGTGCCCGCGCCGACGGTGAAGCGCGCCGCGAGATCGTCGACGTCGCGAATGGCGAGCTGGACGCTCGACAGGATGGTGCCCCATTGCTCGGCGCGCTCGGCGATGGTGGAGGTCGGTAGCTCGACCAGCACGTAGCCCGGCTCGAGCGGCGGCTGGAAGTGGCGCGGCAGGCGCACGGCGAGCGGGCCGACGTGATCGCGCATCAGCTCGCGCACGGTGCCGCGCGCGGCGGCGTCGTCGGAGGGGATCGTGTCGAGGCCGTCGACGCAGGGCAGCCAGCCGCGCAGGTCGGCGTGCTGGAGCAAGCCGGCGAGGTCGGGCAGCCGCTTCTCGCGGACGAGCATGGCGGCGTCGATCGTGGCCAGCGTGCGGCCGGCGAGCTGGGCGAGGGTGGCGAGGAGGGTGCGGCGGCCGCTGCCGCTGCGGCCGGTGACGACGAAGCGGCCGACGCCCGCGGGCGCGGCGGCCAGCTCGGCGAGCGTCTTGTCGATGGTCTTGGCCGGCAGCATCAGGTCGTCGAGCGCGACGGTGGCCGGGACGCGGGCGACGCCGTGCTCGAAGTCGTCGTCGACGGTGGAGCCGGCGAGCAGCTTGACGACGATCGGATCGGGCACGAGGGACTGGAACGGCCGGTTGCGGTCGTTGGCGCGGATCAGGCCGTGGTGGAGGAGCGGCCCGTCGGGATCGAGCTCGCGCGCGACCTCGCGTCGGCCGAGCGCGTGGCCGAGCAGCTGCCAGAGCAGGTGCTCGTCGCAGGTGGCGCGCGCCGAGTCGTTGGAGAGGATGCCGTACAGCCGGGCGAGCTCGCCCCAGAGGGCGGGCGCCGCCACGAACAGCAGGACGATCTCGCCGACCTTGGTGATGCGGTGCTCGGTGCACAGGACGTCGAGCGGGGTCAGCCGCCCGGCGAGCTGGGCGCGCGCGGTCTGGAGCGACCCGGTCGCCTCCTCGAGCGTCTCGGCGGCCTCGATGACCATCGCAGGCGCCAGGCCGGTGCGCCGGCCGACGATGCCGAGCACCTCTGCCTCGAACGGCGGCCGGTCGTGGGTCGAGAACGCGAGGCGGCCGCAGTCCCAGTCCTGGGCGATCGCGCGCAGTGCCGTTGCGGCGGCGTAGCGCCGGTAATGGTCGAGGAGAGCCATGTACTGACCTGGGCTGCAGCGCGTGGGCGCGGCGCGCGGCGCGAGCGTGCGCATGGCGAGCTCGATCGGCGGGCGGATGATCGGCGGCGCGGCCGGGGCATCGCTGAGCTTGCGCGTGTGGGCGCGAGGCGGCGGCTCGGTGGCCACCGCGGGGGTCTGCGCTGCGCTGGGCGAGGGCGGATCGTTGCCCAGCCGGCGCAGGCGCGAGCTATCGGGGGTGCGCGCGATGCCGCGCAGCTGGAGCGAGGCGAGCCCGCCGCGCGCGGGGGCGCTGTCGCCGTCGGTCGCGGACGACGGCGCCGCGGAGGCCGGCGCAGCTGTGCGGCCGAGCGAGCCACCCAGCGTCGAGGTCGAGCGTGCGGCCGGAGCGGCAAGCGGCGGCGTGGCGGCGGACGAGGAGGTTGCCGCAGATGCGGATGCGCCGGATGCGGGTGCGCCAGATGCGGGTGCGCCCGATGCCAATGCGCCGGATGCCAATCTGCCGGATGCGGTTACGGCAGATCCGGATGCGCCGGGTGCGAGTGCGCCGGATGCGGCGGCGCCGGATACGGTAGCGCCGGATGCCAGTGCACCCGATGCCAATCTGCCAGATGCGGTTGCGCCAGATCCGGGTGCGCCAGATGCGAGTGCGCCGGATGCGGTTGCGCCGGACGCCAGTCTGCTGGCTACGGTTGCGCCGGATGCGGTTGCGCCGGACGCGCTGGCCGCGGACCCAGCCGATGCGGCCGGTACCGTCAGGCCGAGCTCGGCGCGACGGGGTGGCGCGCCGTCGTCATCGCCGAAAGGTGAATCGTAGAGTGAGCTGCGGCGAGGCGCCTCGTCGTTGTCGACGTCGCGCCCGAGGCTCGCGTTGCCGGCAGCCCCGTCGCCGGAGTCGCGCGCCGCCGGCGACGACGTCGAGGTCACTGGCCCGCGGTTGTCGAGCGGGAACAGCCGCACCGGCTCGCCTGCGCGCGCGGCGACCACGCCGAGCGATGCCCCCACGTAGAGTGCGACCGCATCGACGCGCCCGAGGCCCTCGAGATCGAGCGAGCGCAGCGGCGCGCGCCCCTCGAGATCGACGACGTAGACCGCGCCCGTCTCGCGGCCCAGGCACGCCAGCAGGTCGCGCTGCGGGTGGGCGCTGACGTGCGCGATCGGCTCGGGCAGCTCGTGGACCTTGGGCTGCGAGCGGTTGACTTGCACGATCACGTCGATCCGCGTCGGGTCCTGCTGGGTCGTCATCCACACCAGGCGCTCGGTGCCGCCGATCTGCGCGATCGCCGCCGGGCGCGGAAGCCGCAGTCGCTTGCGCGGGGCGCGCTGCTGCGGATCCCATTCCTCGACCGCACCGCCGACGGCGACCACGAACTGGCGCGCAGCGGCGCCCACGGCGACCGGCACGGCGCGGCTCGGGAACTGGTACGGCGCGAGGTGGGCATCTCCGGCGGTGAGCACCGCGGTGCTGCTCGCGCCGGTCACCAGCGCGTGCGGCCCCACCGTCGAGGCGATCCGCATCATGCCTTCGATCTGGATCTCGGCCCGCGCCCGCGGCCCCTCGATGTCGATCAGGTGAAGCGTGCTGTGCGTGCCGCGCCGCGACAGCACGATCAGCCGCGGCGGTGCGCCGATCCACGCCACGTCGGTGTTCTCCGGCGTGGTGGCGACCCCGACCTCGGCCACGGTCGCCCCGCCCACGAGCTCGATGACCACGATCCGGCCGGACTCGATGATCGCCGCATGACTTCCGTCGGGCGCCGCGATGACACCGCACCGCTCGCCCGCGACATGCGACGCGGTCTCGCTCTCGATACGCCTCACCATCCGAAATTAGCGTGCCCGGCGGTGGAAGTCTTTGCCGTCGGCCGCGAACGCTCACCCAGGCGCTGATCGCGCCCTTGTCCCACCGCTAGAACCCGATGGCGA
>DATIPJ010000511.1:0-8177 GCA_035472155.1 Kofleriaceae bacterium | reverse complement strand
GCCACCAACACGTGTTCCGGCGCAATCCCGACCCGTTTTTGCACGGCGTCGCGCACAGCGTTAACTGTTTCAATGCTGGTATAGCAAATGTCACAGGAAATCAACGCCCATGTGCCGCCGCAGATACGCTGAGCACGCCGTCGGCGTCGATGTCGAACGCGACCTCGATCTTGGGCACGCCGCGCGGCGAGGGAGGGATACCGGTGAGCTCGAAGTGGGCGAGCGACTTGTTGTCGCCGGCCATCTGGCGCTCGCCCTGCAGCACGTGGACGTTGACGAACGGCTGGTTGTCGACCGTCGTGGAGAAGACTTCGGTGGCGCGCGCCGGGAGTGCGGTGTTGCGCATGATCAGCGGCGTGAACACACCGCCCATGGTCTCGATGCCGAGCGAGAGCGGCGTGACGTCGAGCAGGAGCACCTCCTGGACCTCGCCGGTCAGGACGCCGCCCTGGATCGCGGCGCCGACCGCCACGACCTCGTCGGGGTTGACCCGCCGGCTCGGCTCGCGGCCGAACATCTCGGCGACCAGCGCCTGGATGCGCGGCATGCGGGTCTGGCCGCCGACGAGGATCACCACGTCGATGTCGCCCGGCCCCAGCCCGGCGTCCTCGAGCGCGCGCCGGCACGGCTCGAGCGTGGCCTGGACCAGCGGCTCGACCAGCGCCTCGAGGTCGGCGCGCTCGAACGCGAGCTGCAGGTGGCGCGGCCCGTCGGCGCCGGCGGCGATGAACGGGAGGTTGACCTCGGTGCGCGAGCCGCTCGACAGCTCGATCTTGGCGCGCTCGGCCGCCTCCTTGAGACGCTGCAGCGCCATGCGGTCGCCGCGCAGGTCCATGCCGTCGTTGTTCTGCGTGAACGTGGCGAGCAGGTGCTCGACGATCGCGTTGTCGAAGTCCTCGCCGCCGAGGAACGTATCGCCCGCGGTCGAGCGCACGCGGAACACGCCGTCCGCCAGCTCGAGGATCGAGATGTCGAACGTGCCGCCGCCGAGGTCGTAGACCGCGACGCGCTGTGCGCCCTCGGTCTCCATGCCGTAGGCCAGCGCGGCCGCGGTCGGCTCGTTGACGATGCGCAAGACGGAGAGGCCGGCGATCCGGCCGGCGTCCTTGGTGGCCTGGCGCTGAGCGTCGTCGAAGTAGGCCGGCACGGTGACCACCGCCTCGGTGACCTCCTCGCCCAGCCAGTCCTCGGCGGTCTGCCGCATCTTCTGCAGCACGAGCGACGAGATCTCGGGCGGCGAGAAGTCGCGGCCGCGCACGCGCACGTGGGCATCGCCGTTGTCGGCGCCGACGACCTCGTACGGACAGGTCAGCACGTGGCGCTGGACCTCGGCGTCCTCGAACTTGCGGCCCATCAGGCGCTTGACCGCGTAGATCGTGTTCTCGGCGTTGGTCATCGCCTGGCGGCGCGCGGCCTGGCCGACCAGGCGCTCGCCGGTCTGCGCAAAGCCGATCACCGACGGTGTAGTGCGCGTTCCTTCGGCATTCGCGATCACGACCGGGGCCTCGCCGTCGATCACAGCGACGCACGAGTTGGTCGTCCCGAGATCGATGCCGACGACGCGGCTCATGACTGACTGTCGCCGGCCTCAGTTCGCGAGGGAGCCTTGGACTTGGCGACGACGACGAGCGCGGGGCGCAGCAGCCGCTCGCCGGACTTGTAGCCGCGCTGGAGGACCTGGACGACGGTGCCCGGCGGCGAATCGCACTCCTGCTGCGAGATCGCCTCGTGCAGGTTGGGGTCGAACGGCTGCCCGTTGGCCTCGATCGGCGTGACATCGAGCCGCTCGAACGCGGTGAGGAACTGCCTCAGCACGAGCTGGACTCCCTCCACGATCGGGTTGGTGCCTGCCTGATTGGTCGCATGCTCGATCGCACGCTCCAGGTTATCGACCACCGGCAGCATCTCCTTGAGCACCCTCCCCTTGCTCTCGAGCTTTGCATCGTCGATCTCACGCCGCTGGCGCTTGCGGAGGTTCTCGAGGTCCGCAGCCGCGCGCAAATATCTATCCCAGTTGTCTTTTTTGTCCTTCTCAAGACTCGCCAGGCGGGCCTCGATGTCGTTTTCCGCCGAGGGCGGCACGACCTCGACCGGGATGACGTCGCCCTCCGCGCGCTCGCCATCCGCCTCGGCGGGAGCGTCTTGGGGTTCGCCGTTCTGGTTGGGTTCTCCGCTCATCGAAACGACCATAACCACCTTTGCGGAGCCAGACCAGCGCAGGCAGGCCACTTGCACAGCGTGAGATCGAGATCGCGCTACGGCGCGCCCAGCTCGGCCAGGAGCTGAGTCACGGCGTCGGCGGTGACATCGACGACTGACATCACCTTACCGTAGTTCATGCGCATCGGACCGATCACGGCGAGCGTGCCGATCGGCTGCTCCTCGGGGCCGTACGACATCGCGATCACCGAGCTCGAGGCGAGCGCGGACAGGGCGGTCTCGGCGCCGAGAAACACCTGGAGCCCCTCGGCGTGGCGGGTGCGATCGAGCAGGCGGATCAAGGTCTCTTTGTCCTCGAGCGTGCGGAGCAGCTCGCGCGCGCTGTCCTGCGCGATGCCGTCGTCGATCAGGTTGGCGTGGCCGCTGATCACGACGTCGGCCGTGCGCTCGCCGACCACGAACATCGCGTGGCCCAGGCGCAGGGCGGCGGCGACCGCCTCGTCGTAGCGGTTCTTGTCCTCGCCGAGCTCGCGGATCACGCGCTCGCGAACCTCGTCGAGCGTCATGCCCTTGAGCAGCAGGTTCAGGTAATTGTGGATCGACTCGAGGCGGCGCGGCTCGACGTCGTCGACGATCAGGCGATTCTCGATCCGTCCGTCGGTGGTGACCAGGACGGCGATCAGCTTGCCGTCGCGCAGCGGCACGAACTCGATGTGGCCGAAGCGCTGATGGTCGGGATCCGGCGTGATGATGACGGCGGCGTGCTGGGTCAGATCGCTCAGCAAACGCGACGCGCGCTGCACGACGGCCTCGGGGGTCGGCGCGGTGACGCGCTCTCGGATCTCGTCCTTCTCGCGGGCGCTGAGCGCGCGGACCTTGAGCAGCTCGTTGATGAAGAACCGCAGGCCCGACGCGGTCGGCACCCGGCCGGCCGACGAGTGGCGCTGCTCGAGGAGCCCGAGCTCCTCGAGGTCGGCCATGACGTTGCGCACCGTGGCGGGGGACAGCTTCAGATCGTGGCGCCGGGTCACCGTGCGAGAACCGACGGGGTCACCGCCGTGCAGGTACTCGGTGACGACGGCGTGCAGGATTTTCTGCGCCCGCCTCGATAAGTCGGTGCCGCTCATCCGGTGATGACGAGCTTAGCATCCCATGTCCCGACGATGCGGGACGCAATTCGGTCGGCCAGTAAAAAGCCGCGCAAGGTCGGGCAGATCCTGTCGCCCCGGCGCTCGGCGAGCTGCTCGGCGAGCAAGTGGTCGACCAGGCCGGGAGCCGGCGCGAGGTCGGCCTCGGCGACGCCGTCGCTGGTGCGCAGCCCCAGCCACGCCCGGTCGGCCGCCAGCTCGTCGGGCGTCGACGCCATCACCTCGGCGGGCGCGCCCGGGTCCGAGAGGTAGGCCGCCGCGCGGCGCGGGTTGGTCGCACGGCGCGCCGAGCCGTCGGCGAGGAGCTGGAGCGATGCGGCCCCCACGCCGAGCCCCAGGAACGCGGCGCAGCGCCAGTACAGCGCATTGTGCACCGCGCGCTTGCCCGGGCGCGCATACGAGCTGATCTCGTAGTGCTCGTAGCCCGCCGCGGTGAGTCGAGCGTGCATCGCGAGGTAGAGCTCGGTGAGCGCGTCCTCCGAGAGCGGGACCAGGCGACCGTCGCGCACGCGCTGGCCGAACGCGGTGCGCTCCTCGATCGTGAGCTCGTAGATCGACAGATGATGGGCGGCGAGCTCGAGGGCGGGCAGCTGCGGCGCGGCCCCGTGGGCGTCGCTCACACCGGGCACACCGGGCGCACCGGGCGCACCGGGCACACCCGGAACGCCGAGGATAAAATCGGCCGAGGTGGTGAAGCCTGCGGCGAGCGCGCGCAGGGCGGCGGCGCGGCCATCGCCGAACCGGTGATCGCGGCCGAGCGCGACCAGCTCGCGCGGCTCGAACGACTGCACGCCGATCGACACGCGGTCGATCCCCGCTGCGCGCCAGGCCGCGAGATTCTCTTCGGTGCAATCGGTGGGGTTGGCCTCGATCGTCACCTCACGCGGCGCGCCTGCGAACACCTCGCGGATCCGCGCGATCGCGGCGGCGATGCAGTCGGAGCGCCACAGCGAGGGCGTCCCGCCGCCGAGATAGATCGACGCCAGCTCGCCGGAGAAGTCGCCGGCGCGGCGCACCAGCTCGCGCGTGATCGCGTCGAGGTACGCGTCGTGCGCGGGCGGGCCGACCTCGACTGCGAAGTCGCAGTACGGACACAGCTTGCGGCACCACGGGTAGTGGAGGTAGATGCCTAGATCAGATATGCGGCCACTCTATCTCGATAACGCCGCCTCGACCCGGATCGCAGAGGACGTCCTCGCGGCGATGGCCGAGGTGATGCGAACCGCCTGGGGCAACCCGAGCTCGCAGCACCCCCAGGGCGCCGCGGCGCGCTCGCACATCGAGACCGCGCGGCGGCGCCTGCTGGCCGCGCTCGGCGACAGGGACGCAGACAGCGAGCGCCTCGGCGAGATCGTGTGGACCAGCGGCTGCACCGAGGCCGATGCGCTCGCCGTGCTGGGCGCGGCGCGCACCCGCGCCGGTGCGATCGTGCTGTCGTCGATCGAGCACCCGGCGGTGGGCGCGGCCGCTGCACGGCTCGGCGACGCGCGGCCGGTGGTCCACGTCGAGCCGGGGCCCGATGGCGTGCTCGATCCCGATGCGGTGGCGCGCGCGGCCGAGGGCGCGGCGGTGGTCGCGATCGTGATGGTGCAGAACGAGATCGGCGTGGTGCAGCCGGTCGCCGCGATCGCGCGCGCCGTGCGGCGAGCCAACGCTGCGTGCCACATCCATATCGATGCCGCGCAGGCGTTCGGCAAGATCGCGATCGACGTCGCGGCGATCGGCGCCGACTCGATCGCGGTCGCGGCGCACAAGATCCACGGGCCCAAGGGCGTCGGCGCGCTGTGGCTGCGCACCGGCGCCGAGCTCGAGCCGCTGTGGGTCGGCGGCGGGCAGCAGCGCGGGCTGCGCGGCGGCACGCAGGATGCACCGGGCGCCGCGGGCCTGGGGCTCGCCGCCGAGCACGCGGTGGCGGCGCTCTCCGAGTCGCGCGCGCGCTGGCTCGAGCTCGCGGCGCGGATCACCGCGCACCTCACCGAGCGCGGCGTGGCGTTTCGCCAGCTGGTGCCCGACCATCGGCGATCGCCGCACATCCTCGCGCTCGGATTCCCGGGCGTGCCGGCGACCGCACTGCGCACCGTGCTCGCCAGCCGCGGGGTCTACATCTCGACGGGGTCGGCGTGCGCCGAGCGCGACGGGCACGGCAAGCCCTCGCCGGTGCTGCTCGCGATCGGCCTCTCCCCCGACGCCGGGATGTGCAGGCTGTCGTTCGGCCACGACACCACGGCCGACGACGCCGACGACGCCGCGCGCACGCTGGCCGACGTCGCGCTCGAGCTCAGCTCCCGACGAAGTTCAGGCTGAACCGGAAGGTGCCGCCCGCCGAGGGCCGGAACTTCCAGCCCTTCATCGACATCGTCAGGCACTTGCCGAGGTTGTCGGCGCCGTGCTCGGAGAGCTGCAGGTCGCTGACCGTGCCGTCGGCGGCAATGGTCAGGGTCACCGAGATCTTCTTCACGTCACCGATCAGGATCGAATCGGCGCCGCGCTGCGAGCGCATGTAGCACCGATTGGTGATGTCCTGATGCTTGCGCGCCATGTCCTCGACCTCGTCGGGGTTGAGCGAGCTGCCGGGAGGCGGCTCGGTTTCGACGCTGCTGCCCGTCGAGTTGGTCGGCGTCGGGCGCGGGCGCGGGACCGCGCGCGGCACGAGCGGATTGGTCGGCGCCGGGGTCGCGGCGGAGCCGAGCGGCCGGTGCGTGATCGGGTCCTCGGGGCGCGAGGTGTCGATGTCTCGCACCTGGCCGAGCTTGCCGGCGATGGGATCGTCATCGGTGGTCACCAGCAGGATGACGGCGCCGATCACGCCCGCGATCAGCAGCGCGGCCACGCCGAGCAACGCGATGAGCGCGCGGCGGTGCGACTTGGCGGCCGGCGCCGGCTGCGCGGGCTCGCCTTCGCTCGCGACGGGGGGCGTACCGTCGGCCGTGATCCCCGCCATGCTCGCGATCGCCCCGGTCGAACGGAACGCCGGGTTGGCGCCGGTCGACCGGAACACCGGGTTGACGCCCGAACGCCGGGTCGAGTTGACGCGGTCGGGCTGCTCGCGGCCGCGCACGATGTCGGCGAGGTTGACCACGCGCGAGACCTCGCCGATCGCAAGGTCATCGCCGCCGCTCTCGTGCTCGGGCGGCGGGCTCGGCGCGGGCTCGGGCCGCGGCGGCGGCCGCAGATCGCCGAGCGGCACGGGCCCGAGCTGGGTCATCGCGTCGCTGTCGCCGGGATCGAACGAATCGGAGATCGACTTGACGCGCGCCCGGGCAGCCGCGGCCGCGGGCGGCGCATCGGGCGCGCGCGCCTCGAGGGCCGCCGGCGACGGAGCGGCTGCGCTGCGCACGCCATTGGCGCGCGAAGCGATCGGGTTATCGCGCGGAGCGATCGCGTTGCCGCGCGGCGGCGTGGCGCGCGCGGGCGCCGCGGCCGGCAGCGCGATCGCCGCATTCGAGACCGGGGTTGCGCCGCGCTCGAGCGACGCCATGGTCGCGGCGAACAGCGGCTTCGGATCGTCCTCGACGGCGGGCGCCTGCGCGGCGGTCCCCGGGCGGGGCGCGGCGCCGCCGACGCGCGGCAACGGCGGGGGCGCAGCGACCGCGGGCTTCTTGCGCAGACCGCGGAAGTGGCTGACCTTGTCGACCGGCAGCCAGTCGTCGAAGCCCTCGCTCCAGCAATGCAGCTCGGCGTCGAACGGCTTCTGCGCGACCCAGTGCTGCGCCTCGACCAGCGCGAACGGGCCCTCCTGCTCGCCGTCGATCGAGACGTACCACTCCTCCTCGAGCGCCGGCGGCGGCCTCGACATCGCCGACGCAAACGCGGCGTTGAGCGCGCTGACCGGCTCGGTGCGCAGCGCCGCGCGCCGGCCGCCCTGCGCGCGCCCGCCCTCCTCGCCCCGCCGGCCCGCTCCGATCGCCTCGCGCGCTCCGGCCGGCTCGCGTGCTCCCGCCGGCTCGCGCGCTCCCGATGCCGCCGCCCGCTCGTTCAGCGCCTCGGGCGCGCCGGTGGTCGCCTTCTTCATGCGCGGCTGCTCGAGCGGCACGGGCGGCGCATCCGGATCCGCCATCATGCCCTCGCGGACCGTGATCACGTTCGCGCAGTTCTTGCAGCGGATCTTCAGGATCTTGCCGCGGACCCGGTCATCGCCGATCGAGTACCGGGTCTTGCAGCGATCGCACAGGAACTTCACGCCGTGCTCCTACGCCAGCAGCGGCAGTCACCGGCGCGGTGGAAGCGGATTGCGCGGCGCGACACGAGCCTTGATTGTGCCGAAAAAAACGTGGAGTGGCAAAGCGCCTGGGTCCGACGCCAGGCTACCTTCACTTCCGGGATGTTTCGGATTCTCCGCTGGATCCGGCCGGCGTAGCCGCCGCGGCATCCGGCGCCGCGCGGGCCGCGGGGGCTCCCGCATCGCTGGCCTCGGTGGGCGCGGACTTACCGCGGCGCCGAGCCACCATCACCTGCGAGATCACGACCACGTCGCGGATCTTCGTAGCGCCGCGCGAGGTCACCATCGTTGTCAGGAGACCTCCGACCTCGATGCCATCCGGACGACTCGCCAGCTCGAGGTAGAGCTCGACGTCGCGCACGTCGGCGGCGCCGATCCAGCGCGCGTTCGCGGTCGACAGCTGATAGACCTGCGCGGCATCGACCGTGCGGACCAGCCGCCCGCCCTCGAGCCGGTACGCCGTGAGCCACCAGTTGCGCGTGCCGGCGTCATCGCTGCGCGTCACCGCCGCCAGCTCATCGTGCCCGTCGCCGGCGCGCAGCGGCGCCGCAAACACCAGCCCCGACAGCTTGGGCGGCGAGGCCAGCGCGCGCTCGCCGTCGGTGCTGCGGACCCAGACCTGGTCGCCCTCGACCTGCAGCAGCTCGCCC
>DATIPJ010000510.1:0-3376 GCA_035472155.1 Kofleriaceae bacterium | reverse complement strand
CGGGGTGGGGGAACGCGAAGACCTTTGCGGTCGCATGGTCGGCGAATTCGTCCTCCGAGAGCGAATCGACGAGGGCGGGTTCGGCGCGGTGTATCGGTGCGAGCAACCGCTCCTCGGTCGCGAGGCCGTCGTCAAGGTGCTCCACCAGCGACTGCGTCGCAACGACGTTGTGCTGCAGCGCTTCATGCGCGAGGCCCAGCTCGCATCGCGCCTCGATCATCCCTATGCGGCCCACGTCTACGCATTCGGGATCGAGCACGATGATGGGCTGTTCTGGATTGCGATGGAGATGGTGCAGGGCACCACACTCAATCGCTGGCTGCGCGAGCGCGGGCCGCTCCCGCTCGATCAGCTCGTGCCGTTCTTCGAGCGCGTCGCCGAGGTCGTCCAGACCGCGCACGACCGCGGCATCGTGCACCGCGATCTCAAGCCCTCGAACGTCATGGTTGTCGAGCGCGCGGGCCGCCTGCTTCCCAAGCTCCTCGACTTCGGGATCGCCAAGCTCCTCGACGAGGCCGCCGCCGTGCTCCCGCCGGCGCCGACCACGCCGCCGCACATCTCGGTCAGCGACGACACGCCGGAGGTCTCCGAGCGGTCAGACCGCTGGGTCAATCCATCGGAGGTCGCGACCCTCACCGGCAGCACCGCACCGCCCCCCCGCCGCGGCGCGCTACAGCGGCTGACCCACGCCGATGCGACTGTGGGTTCTCCGCCCTACATGTCGCCGGAGCAGTGGAGCAACGCGGTGACCGTAGGTCCGAGCGCCGACCTCTACGCGCTCGGTGTCGTCGCCTACGAGGCCCTCACCGGCCGCCGCCCGTTCAACGCCAGCAGCCTCGCCGACTACGTCGATCTGCATTGCAACGCGCCTGTGCCCCAGCTCGGCGATGGCTTCTCGCCCGCGCTCGACCGCATGTTCCAGCGCGCCCTGGCCAAGCGGCCGGAGGAACGCTGGGCCAATGCGCTCGAGCTCGCCGCCGCATTTCGCGCCGCCTCCGGCCTGGGCACCACCGCGGCCGACCTGCCGCGCCTCGACGAGACGGTGCGCGACGCCTGGCTCGCCGACGCGCCGCAGCCGCTCGCCGAATCGGTCGCCGCCCTCGACGGCGCGCGCAACGCCTACCAGGGCCTCGCTGCCGCCCAGGAGCTGGTCCGCAACCTCGTGCGCTACCTGCTCGCGATCGCCATCGCGACGCGCGCCCAGGTCCGCGAGGACCGCAGCGACCCCGAGCTCCTCGAGATGGTGCGCACGATGCGGCGGCGCGACCTGCGCGAGGAGGAGCGCGTGCGCATCCTGCGCCTCCTCGTGCGCCCGCTCACCACCCGGCGCGGCGCGCACCCGATCCCCGAGCTCGTCGATCTCGTCACCCCGCGCGCCGACGACGGCGCCGACGGCCTCGACGCGCTCGTCGCGCTCCACGCCGCGGGCGACCAGTTCGCCACCGAGGACCTCGTGCGCGCGCGGCTCGCGCGCCTCGTCCCCGAGCTGGCCCACGTCCTGCGCAAGACCCGCTTCGTCCTCGACTACGTCCTGATCGTGCCGCGCAACAACGCCGCCGAGCGCTGGGCCGGTCTGCGCCGCCAGCACCGCGCGCTCGCCACCGTGCGCGCCGGCGAGCTCACCAAGCATCACCCGATGCTGCTCGACCGCGACGCGTGCATCTGCGTCGATCTCTGGCCGCTCGTCCAGGCCGTCGCGCCCACCGAGGGCTCCGAGCCTGAGCTGTTCCTCTTCGACGGCCGCGGCCGCCACGGCGCGCGCCTGGTCGCCGCGCCCTCGGGCTACGAGCACCACGACCCCACCGTCTGGGAGTGGCTCGCGGCGCGCGTCATCGCCGAGCTCGACGCCAACCCCGACGTCTCCGACGTCGACCACCCCCCCTACCTCGGCCTCACCCCGTTCTCCACCAGCGACGCCGGCCGCTTCGTCGGCCGCGAGTGGGAGGTCGACGCCTTCCTCAACCGCCTGCGCCAGCGCCCGCTCCAGGTCGTCGTCGGCCCTTCCGGCGCGGGCAAGTCCTCCTTCGTTCACGCGGGCGTCATTCCGGGCCTTCCCCCCACCTGGCGCACGGTCACCCTGCGCCCGGGCGTCTCCCCCCTCAGCGCCCTCGCATCGCGCCTCACCGCCGCCGGCATCATCACCACCGACCCGCGCGCCCTCCTCGAATCTTCTCCCGCCGGCGCCGCGACCCTCGTCGCCGACGCCGCGGGCGGCGGCACCATCGCCATCGTCATCGATCAGCTCGAGGAGATCTTCACCCTCTGCACCAATCCCACCGAGCGCCTCCAGTTCGCCGCGGTCATCGCCCAGCTCGCCGCCTCCGTCGACGCCCCCATCCGCGTCATCGGCGCGATCCGCGACGACTACCTGATGCAGCTCGACGCGCTCGCCCCGCTGCGCCCCCTCCTCTCTCCCTCCCTCGTCCTCCTCGGTAACCCCTCCCGCGAGGCCCTCGTCCGCATCGTCATCGAGCCCGCGCGCCGCGCCGGCTATTCCCTCTCCGATCCCGAGCTCGCCCACGACATGGTCAACGCCGTCGCCGACCGCCCAGGCGCTCTGGCACTCCTATCGTTCACCGCCTCCCAGCTCTGGGAGCTCCGCGACCGCCGCTTCCGCCAGCTCACCCGAAAAGCCTACGACGCCATGGGCGGCGTGGGCGGCGCCCTCGGCCAGCACGCCGAAGCCGCCCTCGAGCGCTTCTCCGCCGACGAACAGCGCCTGGTCCGCGTCATCTTCCGTCACCTCGTCACCACCGACGGCGCGCGCGCCCTCCTCACGGCCAAGGAGCTGCGCCAGCGCCTCGCCAGCGAGCACGCCGACGCCGCCATCGACAAGCTCGTCGCCGCCCGCCTGATCTCGATCTCCGACAGCGAGGGCGAATCCCGCGTCGAGCTCATCCACGACGCTCTCATCACTGCCTGGCCGCGCCTCCAGCAATGGGTGCGCGAGGACGTCGAAGGCGCTCGCATGCGCGAGCAGATCCGCATCTCCGCCCGCCAGTGGCACGACCGCGGCCGCCCGCGCGGCCTGATCTGGCGCGACGACGTCCTCATCGATCTCGAACGCTGGCTGCGCCGCTCCAGCCCGACCGCCCTGAGCGATCTCGAGACTGCCTTCGTCGACGCCAGCCGCCGCCACGCTCGCGGCGCCACGCGCATCCGCCGCACGTTGGGCCTCATCGGCCTGGCGGTGGTGCTCGCATTTGCCGCCTTCTGGTACCGAGGGGTGCAGAACAGCGTCGGTCGACAGGTCGCTGAAGCGCGTGTGATGCAGAGCTACGCCGAACAGGGGCGTCACGCACTGCTCGACGGCAAGCACGCCGAGGCGTTGAGCTACCTCGCCGCCGCAGCGCGTCGGGGGGATGCGTCGCCAGGT
>DATIPJ010000509.1:0-10589 GCA_035472155.1 Kofleriaceae bacterium | reverse complement strand
GCTTGACGACGAGAGGCTGCACGGTCTCGTGGGGCTTTTGCTTGCGGATGATCTTGGGCGGGTCGGGGATGTGCGAGCCGCCCGAGGGCGCGGGCTCGGGCATCATGACGCCCAGGCCGCGCAGGTACAGCTTGGGCTTCTCGAGGCGCTCGATGCGCCAGACGCCTGAAATGAAGAGCCCACCCGCAACGGCCAGGTGAGCCAACCCGGAGACGACGACGAGCCAGCGGTGGGACATGGGGTCCGCAACGCACGAGGCGCGGCAGCGATCCATGGCGCCGCTGGCAGCTGCTGGCCAGAGGCGGTAACGCGCGGCGCGCGGTGCTCAGCGCGGCATCTCGGGTGCGTCGGCGTGGCAGGCGAACCGCCATCGCAGCTCGCCGTCGACGATGCGCGCGGCCTGGGCGTGGCGCAGGGCGGAGAGGTCGGGCCCGCGGACGAGGCGCGAGCCGAGGAGAGAGAGGCTCGGCTCGTGGCCGACCACGACGACGATCGCGGTGGCGGGCAGGGCGGAGAGCCGCGCGTCGAGGGTGCGCGCATCCTCGCCCGGGGCGAGCGCGGGGACGGCCTCGACGGGGAGGCCGCAGGCCAGGCCGCTGGCGACGAGCTCGGCGGTCTGGATGGCGCGCACCAGCGGGCTCGACCAGACGTGCGTCGGGACGCAGTCGTGCCAGCGCAGGCGATCGCCGAGCGCGCGCGCCTGGTCGCGGCCGATCGCGGTGAGATGGCGATGCGGGTCGGGCAGCGCGGCGGTCTCGGGGATCGCCTCGGCGTGCCGGATCAGAAACACCTCCACGTGAAGAGCGTATCGCATGGCGAACGGCTCGTCGCGTCCGCGCACCCCGTGCGCGCGCGGGACGTGGTAGGCAACGTGCTTCATGGAACGCGGCCCCGAACGCGGCCCCGAACGAGGCACTGACCTCGCCCGCGCGATCGCCGTGCTCGAGGGCGGCGGGCTGGTGGCGTTCCCGACCGAGACGGTGTACGGGCTCGGCGCCGATGCGGCCAACGAGGCCGCGGTGGCGCGGATCTTTGCGGCCAAGGGCCGGCCGCGCGGGCATCCGCTGATCGTGCACCTCGCCGAGGGCGCGTCGCTCGACGGGTGGGCGATCGACATCCCCGAGGCCGCGCGGCAGCTCGCGCGCGCGGCGTGGCCCGGGCCGCTGACGATGATCCTGCGCAAGGGGCCGCGCGTGGCGCCTGCGGTGACCGGCGGCGCGGACACCGTGGGGCTGCGCGTGCCGGCGCATCCGGTGGCGCAGGCGCTGCTCCGCGGGTTCGGCGGCGGGATCGCGGCGCCGAGCGCGAACCGGTTCGGCCAGGTCAGCCCGACGACGGCGGACCATGTGGCCGGCGAGCTCGGCGACGCGGTCGACTACTTGCTCGACGGCGGCGCGTGCGACGTCGGCGTGGAATCGACGATCGTCGACCTGTCGCGCGGTCGCGCGGTGGTGCTGCGCCCGGGCGGGCTCCCGCGCGAGGACATCGAACCGATCACCGGGCCGCTGGCGGCGCCCGATGCGGAGGCCCCGGCGGCACCGGGCACGCTCGAGAGCCACTATGCGCCCGACGCCGAGCTGATCGCGGTGGCGCCCGACGAGGTGCCGGCGGCGGTGGCCGGGGCACGCGCACGCGGGGCCCGGGTCGCGGTGCTCGCGCCGGCGGCGGCGTTCGCGGCGTGGCCGCCGTTGCCCGCGCACGCGCATCACCTGCCGGACGATCTCCCCGGGATCGCACGCGCGCTGTACGCGGCGCTGCGCGATCTCGACGCGGCCGGGTTCGATGTGGTGATCGCTGCGTTGCCTCCGGCGGTCGGCCTGGGTGAAGCTGTCGGCGATCGCCTGCGGCGCGCCGCAGGTCCGCGAAGGAAGTCGTCATGAGCGCACAGGTCGGCATCATCATGGGCTCCCACAGCGACTGGGCCACGATGAAGCACGCCGCCGAGGTCCTGACCGAGCTCGGCGTCGCGCACGAGACCCGCATCGTCTCGGCGCACCGCACGCCGGACCTCCTGTTCGAGTACGCGTCGACGGCGATCGAGCGCGGGCTGCACGTGATCATCGCCGGCGCGGGCGGCGCGGCGCACCTGCCGGGGATGACCGCGGCCAAGACCCGGTTGCCGGTGCTCGGCGTGCCGGTGCAGAGCAAGGCGCTGAGCGGCCTCGACTCGCTGCTCTCGATCGCGCAGATGCCGCGCGGCGTGCCGGTGGGCACGCTGGCGATCGGCGAGGCCGGCGCGCTCAACGCGGGGCTGCTCGCGGCGGCGATCGTCGCGCTGCACGACCCGGCGGTCGCGGCGAAGCTCGACGCGTACCGGGCGGCGCAGACGCAGCGCGTGCTCGCGGAGACGCTGCCATGAGCACTGACCGGACCGAGCGGAGCCCGGGGCGGCACGCCGGAGGCGCGGCCGGCCCGGAACCGCGGAGCGAGGGACGGTCGGACTACAATGATCGGACCAGGCCGCTCGGGCCGGGGACGACGATCGGCGTGCTGGGCGGCGGCCAGCTCGGCCGCATGATGGCGGTGGTCGCGCGCCAGATGGGCTACCGGATCATCGTGCTCGACCCGAGCGCGCGCTGTCCCACCGCGCAGGTGTCCGATGGCGTGGTGGTCGGCGCGCTCGACGACGCGGCGGCGGCCAAGCACCTGGCGAGCCAGGTCGATGTGATCACGCTCGACACCGAGCATGTGCCGGCCGACGTGCTCGCCGAGCTCGAGCCGATCGCGCCGGTGCGGCCGAACGCCGAGGTCCTGCGCACCATCCAGGACCGCCTGGTCCAGAAGCAGTTCCTCGACCGGATCGGCCTGCCGCAGGCGGCGTGGGCGCCCGTCGACGACGTGAACGCCGCGCTCGCCAAGGTCGGCCGGCCGGCGATCCTCAAGGTCCGGCGCGCCGGCTACGACGGCAAGGGCCAGCAGCGGGTCGAGGCCTCGGCCGACGCCCACGCGGTGCTCGCCAAGCTGCGCGGCGAGCCGGCGGTCGCCGAGGAGGTCGTGCGCTTCACCCGCGAGATCTCGGTGATCCTGGCGCGCGGGCTCGACGGGCAGATCGCGATCTATCCGATCGCCGAGAACGTGCACCGCCACCACATCCTGCACACCACGCGCGCGCCAGCGCCGATGCCGCCCGCGCAGCGCAAGCGCGCCGAGACGATCGCGGTGTCGGTCGCCGAGGCGCTCGGGCACGTCGGGGTGATGGCGGTCGAGATGTTCGAGCTGCCCGACGGGAAGCTGCTGGTCAACGAGATCGCGCCGCGCACCCACAACAGCGGCCACTACACGTATGGCGCCTGTGCAACCTCGCAGTTCGAGCAGCACGTGCGCGCGATCTGCGGCGTCCCGCTCGGCGACCCGCGCGCGCTGACCGGCGCCGTGATGGTGAACCTCATCGGCGATCTGTGGGCCAAGGGCACGCCCGACTGGCACGAGGTCCTGGCGCGGCCCGAGGCGCGCCTGCACCTCTATGGCAAGGACGCCCCGGCGCCCGGCCGCAAGATGGGCCACGTGACGCTGCTCGACGACGATACCGACCGCGCGCTGGGTACCGCGCAGACCCTGATCGCGACCTTGGCCTCGCGATCATGATAGTTTGGGACCTGGAGAATGGCGACCCTGGTCTACTCCGACGTCGACGGTGTCGATCGGTCGTTTGCGCTGGGCTCCGAGCCCGTCATCGTCGGCCGCGGCGCCGAGTGCGCGATCCGCAGCAACGATCCGCGGGTGTCGCGCGTGCATGCGCGGTTCTATGTCGAGCAGGGTGCGCTGTGGGTCGAGGACCTCGGTAGCTCGAACGGGATCTTCGTCGGGCCGAACAAGGTCTCGCGCGCGCCGGTGCCGACCGGCGAGATCATCCTGGTCGGCAGTCTCTTGATCCGGCTCCTGCCGGCGAGCGGGACGCTGCCGCCGCCGATGAGCCTGCACGGCACGCTGGCGTCGTGGCTCGACATGGAGCGCAAGACGCGCGCCGCCGTCGAGGAGGAGCGCGATGCGTTCGCCCGCCGGGTCGGCGAGATGCACCACCAGCTGTCGGCGGTGATATCGGCGCGCACGATGGACCCCGATGCGCCCGAGCTGGCGCGCCAGCGCGAGGAGGCCGACGCGCGGGCCTCCGTGCTCGAGAGCGCGCTCGCCAACGCGCACGACGAGCTGACCGACGCGCGCGCCAGGCTCGCCGAGCTCGGGATCGAGTGGGAGTCCAACGACCCGGGCACGACGGCGCGCATGAAGGCCGGCGCGGAGTCGCTGCGTCTGCAGGCCCAGCTCGACGAGGCGGAGCGCGCGCGCTCGATCGCCGAGCACGCCGCCGGCGAGGCGATGCGCGAGTCGCAGGTCATGCACGACGAGCTGGTCGCCCACAAGAAGGCGGCTGCGCTCGAGATCGAGGGGCTGCGCGTCGAGCTCGCGAAGCTGCGCGAATCGGGGATGATCGCCGACGCGTCGGCCGGCATGGTCGCCGCCGAGAAGCTGGCCGAGGCCGACCGCACGATGGCGGCGCTGCAGCGCGAGGTCGTCGAGCTGCGCGGGCTGCGCGATCGCGGGCAAGCCGGGCCCGCGGCGCACGTCCAGGACCTGATGGATCGCGTGTCGTCGCTGACCGCGCGCGCCGAGCGGGCCGAGAAGGACATGGCCGCGGCGCAGATCCGGGCGCAGGGCAGCGAGCGCAACCTGGCGGGCGCCAACGCCCAGGCCGCCAAGGCCGAGGCGACCGCGGCGCAGCTCCAGGATGCGCTGGCCGAGGCGAACGAGCGAGGCCGGGCGGCCGAGCAGGCGATCGCCGCGGCGCGCGAGCGGATCACCGCGCTCGAGACCCGGGTCGGCGCCGCCGACGAGCCGCTCGCGGCAGCCGAGGCGAGGGCGGCGAGCCTGGCGGCCGAGCTGGCCGAGATGACCAGCCAGTTCGAGACCCGGCGCGATCGCCTGATCGAGCTCGAGGCGATGGTCAGCGCGGCGGAGACCGCGGCCCGGGAGGCCGATGCGCGGACCGCGGCCACCCGCAACGCGGCGACCGAGCAGGCGAGCCGGCTGGTCGAGGCCGACAAGCGGATCGCGGCCCAGCAGCGCAAGCTCGAGGAGCTGGGTGCCGCCGATGTCGCGGTCGCCGGCGCGGCCAAGGCGCGCGAGACCGCGGCGGCCAAGGTCAGCGAGGCGGAGCAGGCGGCGCGCACCGCCGAGCAGCGCGCCGACGAGGCCGAGAAGCGCGCGAGCGCGGCCGACACGATGGCCAAGGCGATGGCCAAGGACGTGGCCGAGGCGCTGCGCCGCGCGGCCGACGTCGAGACCAAGGCGCGCGGAGTCAGCCGCGACCTCGCCGATGCGCTGCGGCGCGCCGAGCAGGCCGAAGCCCGGACCAGCGCCGCGGCTGCTTCGGTGCGCGAGATCGACGCGCGCGCGACGACCGCCGAGGCCCGGGTCACCGAGCTCGAGCAGGCGCTGACCCGCGCCGCGGCCAGCGCCCAGAAGACGCTCGACGGCAAGCTCGAGCAGACCCAGCGCGACCTCGGCGGCAAGCTCGACCAGGCGCAGCGCGAGCTGGCCGCCGAGCGCTCGAGCTCGCTCGCGCTGGTCGACCGCAAGACGCACCTCGAGCGCGAGCTGGCCGACGCCAAGGCCCAGCTGGCCGACCTCGACGGCCGCCACCGCGAGGCGGACGGCGCGCGCGCCAGCGCCCTGAGCGCGCTGCAGGCCGCCCGCGCGCGGATCGCCGAGCTCGAGCAGGTCGCCGAGGAGCGCGCCGGGCTCGAGGCCGAGCGCGACCGCCTGGCCGGCGAGCTCGCCCAGGCGCGCGATGCCGAGCGCAAGCTCGACGCGCTGAGCGCGCGCGCCGAGGCCGCGGACCTCGCGATCGGGCGCGCGGGGGCGCTGCAGCGCCAGCTCGACGAGGCGCTGACCCGCCTGGCGTGGCTCGAGCGCGAGCAGTCGGCGCGCGGCCGCGACGTGCGCCCGCCGGCGGAGCCGTCCGAGGCCGTGGTCGCCGATCGCGTCGCCGCCGCGGAGACCCGCGCGCGCGAGGCCGAGGCGCGGGCCAGCGAGGCCGAGGCCAAGATCGCCGACGCCGAGTTGCGCGCCGAGGCACGGGCGCACGAGACCGACGGCCGGGCGCGCGACGCCGAGGCCAAGGTCGCCGACGCCGAGCACCGGGCGCAGGCCGCCGAGGCGCAGCTCGCCGATGCCCAGCACCGGGTGCAGGCCGCCGAGGCGCGCCTGGCTGATGTCCAGCACCGCGCGCAGTCCGCCGATGCACAGCTCGCCGACGCCGAGCGTCGCGCGCAGTCGGCCGAGGCGCAGCTCGCCGACGCCCAGCACCGCGCGCAGGCCGTCGAGGCGCAGCTCGGCGACGCCCAGCAGCGGGCGCAATCCGCCGAGGCCCGCGCCGCCGAGGCCGACCATCGCGCGCAGCTCGCGCACACGCACGGCGAGGAGCTCACCGTGCAGCTCGGTGAGATCCGGGCCACGCGGGCCGAGGAGACCTCGCGCGCCAGCTCGGAGTCCGAGCGCCGGATCGCCGCCGCCGAGCAGCGCGTCGCGGCCGCCGAGCAGCGCGTCCAGCTCGCCGAGCAGCGCGCGCAAGGCGCCGAGGGCAACGCCCAGGCGCTCGCCCGTCAGGTCTCCGAGATGCAGGGCAAGATCGTCGCGCTCGAGCGCGAGGTCGCGACCGCCGACAACGTGCGCTCGTTCGCCGCCGAGACCGAGCGCGAGATCGCGCAGCTTCAGCGCGACCTGCGCGATGCGCGCGCCAAGCTGACGCAGGTCACCCTCGACCGCGACCGCCTGGCCACCGAGCTCGCCGAGGACCAGGACGCGGTCACGACGCACCTGCACGCCGCGGGCAAGGGCGGCTTCGACCCCGAGGCCACCGCGCAGGTCAACCCCAGCAAGTACGAGGCGCTGATCGCCAAGACCACCGAGCTCGAGCACAAGCTTGCGCAGCTCGAGACCGAGGACGCCGCGCTGCGCCGCCAGCTCGCCGCCGCCGAGGAGCGCCTGCGGGCCGCCGCCGCCGAAAAGGACAGCGACGACGCCGACAACGAGATGACGCGCACCGGCAACCAGCTCCCGATCGCCGAGCTCGCGGTTCACCTCACGGCGCTCGAGGAAGCGATCAACTCGCTGCGCGCCAACATGCGCGCCGCCAGCGACGAGACCGCGATGATGGATCCGTCCGATTCGGTCAACGCGATCTCGAGCGCGGTCAGCCAGGCCGCGGAGCACGTCGAGGTCGCGCGCGCCGCGATCCGCGCGCTCAACACGACGATCAGCTCGAGCTGACTAGATCTTCGGCGGGCGCCGCGAGACGTAGCCGAGCGCCGCGAGGCCGATCGGCTGGATGATGAGCAACCCGAGGGCGACCATCGTACCGGCGCGATCGGCGACCATCCCGAGCAGCCACGGCAGCGCGAGGCCGACCGGGGTGAACAGGTGGCCGCCGGCGAGCACGACGCCCGAGCGCCCGGGGCAGCGCGCGTAGGCGCGCGCGGCTGCGAGCGGATATAGCGTCGACGAGGTCGCGCCGACCGGCACGATCAAGATCGCCGACCACCACAGCGACGGCGCCGCGAGCCACGCGGCGTAGAACCCCGCGCACAGAAGGCCGCACGCGATCACCAGCGTCTGGTCGGTGTACCGCGTGAGCATACGGTCGAGCGCCGCGAGCCCGGCGATGCTGCCGACCACGAGCCCGGCCAGGATCGCGCTCTGCCACGCCACCGACGCGCCGAGGTCGATCCGCACGTGCAGCGACGCGAACACGACCAGGATCTCGTCGAGCAGGTCGCACAGCGCGAGCCCGAACAGCCACAGCACCAGCACGCGGTCGCGCAAGGCCTCGCGCAGCGCGCGCAGGAGCGGCACCTTGTCGGGCTCGTCGTCACCGCCGCTGTGGGCCTCGGGGAACTGCCGGCTCGCGACCGCCGCGCACCACACCGCGAGCGTGGTCCCGACGACGGCGAAGCTCACGCGCCACGACAGCCCGAGCGCTGCGAGCGCGCCGAATGCGAGCGGTGCGACCAGGTCACCGATCGCCGCGAACAGCGTCCAGCGCGTCATCGTGCGCGCGCGGTGCTCCGGATCGCGGTCGACCAGCGTGGCTTGCGACAGCGACGCCGACGCCCCGGCCGCGATGTACCAGACGGCGATCGCGACCGAGAGCGTGGCGGCGTTGGGCGCGAGCGCGGAGACGAACGAAGCCGCCGCCATCGCGCCGAGCCCGCCCACGACGAACCACTTGCGCGGATAGCGATCGGACGCGAGGAACACGAACGGCTCGACGACGAACCCGACCACCGCCGGGACGACGAAGATGACGAGCGCAATCGACGCGTGGCGCAGCTCGAACGCGCGCTCGATGTCCGGCGCACCGATCGTGGGCGCACCCGAGGCGAGCTCGTCGAGCAGGGCGACGACGTAGAGCAGCGTAGTGATCGCCCCGAGTGAGGCGACCTTCCACGCGCTCAACCACCGTCTGGCTAGCGATCAGATGCGTTCGGTGAACACGCGCGCCATGGAGACGATGCTAGCAGCGAGCCGCAGCGGCCGCAAAGCCTAACGCCGGACCGCCGCCCCGCTCATTGCGGCTTGGCCGTGTGATCGCGCAGGAATGCCAGGCTCTTGGGCACGCGCGCTTTCCAGAACGTGAAGTCGTGCTTGCCCGGCCCGATGAAGAACTCGTGCTCGACATGCTTTGCGGTCAGCGCCTCGTGCACGTACTGCGCGTTGTCCTGCAGCGCGAAGTCGTCCTCGGTCCCGCAGTCGATGTAGAGCGCGACCTTGCCCGACGGCATCTGGCTCGCCAGCTCGACGACGTCGTGCGCTTTCCAGCTCGCGATGTCGCCTCCGAACACGTTGTGAATCCACTCGACGATCGCGCCGCCTCCCTTCCCCCAGCTCGATACATCGCTGTACAGCTCCGTCTTCCCCGGGGCAAACGGGCGCGGTCCCTTGTAGAGCAGGGCGATCGCGCCCGAGTGGCTCGCCGCGGCGGCGAACTCGTCCTGGTGGCGCAGCGCGAGCTCCATCGCCCCGAACCCGCCCATCGAGAGCCCGGCGATGCCGCGGCCCTCGCGGCTCGCGACCGTGCGGTAGTGACCGTCGACCCAGCCGACCAGATCCTTGGCGATGTAGGTCTCGTAGTTGCGCGCGCGCACGCAGGTCGCGTCGTGCGGCTGCTGCGCCGGCATGAACAGCCCGGCGCCGTCCTTCATGCACTGGTCGTAGTCGACCTTGAACTGCGAATCGACGTAGAAGCCGTCATCGCCGTCGGGCATGACGACGATCGCCGCCAGCCCGAGCTGATCGGCGGCGGCGTCCAGCTCGCCGTTCTTGGTCCAGTTGTTCTCGTTGCCGCCCAGGCCGTGCAGGTAATAGAACACCGGCCAGTGCCGCGCCGGCTGCGACTCGTAACCGCGCGGCAGGTAGATCACCACGGCCTTGTCGACGCCGAGCGCCTCGGAGCGGAAGTGCTCGGTGACCACGCGGCTCGGCGACGGCGCAACCTCGGCGACCGGCGGCTCGCTGGCGGCCTTCGGCGTCGTGGCGGCCGGCGGCCTGGAGGAGCAAGCGAGAACGAAGGCGAGCAGGACGATGCGCTTCATTGGATCACCGGGAGCATCGCGACGGCCTGGATCGTCGATGCTCGGAACGAGAAGACCAGCTGGACCAGTTGCTCGGTCGCCGCGGCCACGGCGGGAGCGACGAGAGGAGCGAGCGCGCGATCGAGACCGACGAGCGCCGACAGCGCGGCGTCCGACGACACGCCGAGCGGCGCCTGGACGTCTCCGAAGCTGACGAACAGGTCGCGCAACGTCGGCGCGGGCGGAAACACCTCGAGCTCGGTCTTGGCGTCGACCTTGCCCATCCGGCGCGCCTCGGCGAGCGCGGCGTCGAGACCGCCGATCTCGTCGACGAGGCCGAGCTCCTTGGCCTTGCTGCCCGTCCACACCCGGCCCTGGGCGATCGGCTGGACCTCCTCGGCCTTCTTGTGCCGCCCGCCGGCGACCCGCTCGACGAACACGCGGTAGACGTCCTCCATCGCGCCCCGGATCGCCTGGCGCTCGTCGTCGGTCCACGGCGCGAGGCTGGTCGCGATCGTCGCGCGCTTGCCGCGGCCCATCGGGTACGCGTGGATGCCGAGCCGCCCGAGCCCGTCGCGCACGGCGATCTTGCCGCCGACCACGCCGATCGATCCGGTCAGCGTGTCCTCGAGCGCGAAGATCTTGCTCGCGCCGCACGCGATGTAGTAGCCGCCGCTCGCCGCGACATCGCTCATCGAGACCACGAGCGGCTTTGCGCCCTGCAGATCGGTGAGCGCGCGCCAGATCATCTCGGACGCCTGCGCGCTGCCACCGCCCGAGTCGATGCGCAGCACCACGGCCTTGACCGAGTCGTCGGCCGCCAGGGCGCGGATCGCCGCGACCATCGTGTCGGCTGCGATCTCGTGGCGCGCGCCGAGCACGCCCTCGCCGCTGCCGTTGACGATCGTGCCGAGCGCATAGACCAGCGCCACGTGGCCGCCGGCCGGCTTGTCGGCCGGCATCGCGCCGAGGAACCGCCACAGCTTCACGAACATCGCGAACCGATCGCGCGTGGCCGGATCG
>DATIPJ010000508.1:0-2586 GCA_035472155.1 Kofleriaceae bacterium | reverse complement strand
CACCGCCATCGGCAGCGGAAGCTCTTCGGGCAAACCACCGTCGGCGCCCACGGTGAACAGGTGATCGAAGCGCGAATAGCTGTTGCGGCTCGAGCGGAACAGCACGCGCTTGCCGTCGCGCGTCCATCCCACGACCTCATCGCCGCCGGGATGGGTGGTGAGACGCCGCGGCATCCCGCCCTGCGAGGACACGACGAAAACGTCGTGATTCCCGTCGTACTCACCGGTGAAGGCGATGAGTGAGCCATCGGGCGAGAAGATCGGGCTCGCCTCGATGCCGACGTCGGTGGTGAGCCGCCGCGCGTCGCCGCCCTTGCGATCGACAATCCACAGATCTCCTGCATAACTGAAGCAGATCTGCGTCGCACTGACGGTAGGCTCGCGGAGAAGCAGAGGCGGCTTGCCGAGCGCAGGCTGGGGCGCAGCGGTGACGTTCGCTGTGAGCACGAGGAGAACGGTCGCTGCGATCGATCGCACGATCATGGGGGACCTCCGCGCGTATAGGAGCTGCAAACGTCGCTTTGCGCAATACCCGAGCATCTTCCGTGCGCTCTTGCCAGAGCCTGCCGAAGTGGCGCGACAACGAGGTCGGGCGGCCAGAGCTCACATCGGGTGCATCAGTGGTCAGTGCGAGTGGGGGTGTTGTGCCAACCACCGCATCACCTCGTCGCGAGCGACGCCGAACAGCCCGGGTCTCGCACGCTCGGCGAGCGTGCGTGCGCGCTCCACGTCGCCCTGTGCGGCAACGGCGAGCGCCTTCGCGAACAATGCACCGGCGATCACCTCGATGTCCGCATGCCGCTCTGCGTACCAGCTGAGGGTTGGCTCGAGCTCCGCCAGCGCACGCACCGGCTCGCCGAGCTCGACGTCGCACCGCGCCGCAACGACCGCAGCCTGGATGCGTTCCGAGTAGTAGGGAACATTCTTCACGGCTGCAAGGGTGCGCTCGATGACCGACCGCGCCACTCGGCAGCCCGACTGCGCGCGTGTCACTTCCGCCTCGAGGATCGCTCGTTCGGGATCGCTTGGATCCTTGTTCACCTGAGCGTACTCGGTAAAGCGCCTGGCTGCGGTGGCGCTGTCGCCGCGGGCCAATGCGAATCTCGCCGAAGCATAGAGCGCCTCGGTCTGGACCGGTGCGCGGGCGGCGGCAGCCTCGGCGAGTCCTCGATCGAGCATCGGGCGTGCGCGATCGTACTCCCCGAGCGCGGTGAGGACCGCCGCGATCGCGACCTCGCACTCCACGACGTGCGGTGACGTGTCGGCGGCTTCGCGGATCGCGTTCTTGCGCGCGGCCTCGAAATCGGCGAGGCCCGCGTGCAGCTGGCCGAGCTCGGCGTCCACAATGCCGAGATTCATCTGGATCCGGAAGTTCGCCGTTCCGGCGGCGTCATTGATCCGGGCCGCCCGTTCGTAGTGTGCGCGCGCCCCCTCGAAGTCGTTGCGCTCGAACTCGAGCCAGCCCCAGTTGTTCTCGGCCCTCGCCACCGATTCATCGTCGGGGCCACGCGCGACGATCCGCGCCGGCAGAACCTCGCGCAGCAGGGCTTCGGCCTCCGCGAAGTGCTTGCTCTGGATCTCGATATTCGCCTCGGTCTCGAGAGAGTCGATCAACCTCGTACTCCTGGGTCGCACGAGCGTGCGCCAGATCGCCACGGCCTCGCGCTCTGCCGCGAGCGCCCCGTCGAGCTGCCGCTCGCGAAACAGACCGATGGCGAGTGCGTGGAGCCAGCTCGCCCGCATGCGAGGGGCCTGACCGGCGCGCACCAAGGCGAGCTCGATGTAAGGGCGTCCCGCGAGCGCCTCCGGCGGCCGTCCGATGTTCTCCGCAAGGACAAGGAAGCGTTGCACGAGCACATCGGCGAGCAGCACATCGTCGTGCGCGGCTGCTGCCGCCGACGCAGCGCGCTCGTACGCTGCGAACGATTCGCTGAACCGGCGCAGCCGCTGCTGACATTCTCCGACGAGCGCGAGCGCGCGTCCTTCGAGCGGAACCCATCCCGTTCGCTTCCCGGTGTCGGCGGCGGACTGTGCGAGCGCGAGCGCGCGTTCGTACTGGTCGAGCTCGTCGAGCGCTTGGGCGCGCGCGAGGTTCGTCTCCGCCGCCGCGATCGCGTCGCGGGCTGGGGCACCGACGGGGCGCGGAATCGCCTCGTGTGGGTCGTCGCAATCGGAGATCGGGCGCAACCTGTCGATGACACCCGCGGCGCTGCGCAGCTTCGTGGCCGCGGGATCGAGCAAGCCATCGACAACTCCGCCGAGCTCGACGAGATACTGGTCGAGACAGCGCATCTGGCGGTCGAGCTGCTCGGCCGAAGCGAGGCCCTGGTGCGCGTGTGTGCACGCGGTCGTGCGGCTCGCGAGCCACGCTGCGCTGTGCTCCTCGAGGGTTGCGACGACCCGATCGGCGACCGCGTCGGGCTGTCCCGCGGCAAGCATGCGCTCGCGCAGCTGTTGCGATTTCGCCGGATTCCACGCGCTCTGCAGCGGTGTGTCGAGTCCAGCACAGACCGCGTCGTCGCTCGTCGATCGCATGACCGCGATCACTGCGGCGGTCGCGACGGCCGCGATCGCGACGACCGCGAC
>DATIPJ010000507.1:0-19452 GCA_035472155.1 Kofleriaceae bacterium | reverse complement strand
ACGCCCTTCTTCGACGCGTACCTGCGCGACCACGTCGTGCGGCGCCAGGAGCTGATCGCATCGATCACGTCGGAGAACGGGACGTTCGGCGACACGCGGTCGTCGATCTGCGCGCTCGAGGTCGCCGGCGATCGCATCGCGCTCGAGAAGGACGCCACGACGGTGTCGTACGGCGAGCACGCCGATGCACAGCTCGTGACCTGCCGCCGCGCACCGGACTCCGCGGCGAGCGATCAGGTGCTCGTGCTGTTCCGGCGCGGCGAATACGCGCTCGCGCCGACCGGTACGTGGGACACGCTCGGCATGCGCGGCACGTGCAGCCCCGGCGCGAGGCTCGCAGGGCGGGGCGGCGTCGAGCAGATCGTGCCCGGCGCGTTCGCGGACGCATCGGCGCAGACCATGGTCCCGTACTCGCACATCCTGTGGTCGGCGCTGTGGTGGGGCATCGCGGCCGATGCGGTCGCGCGCGCCGCGCAGTTCGTTCGCGCCGAGGCGCGCAAGAAGCCGGGCGTCGTGCCGCCGCAAGCGACGCGGCTCGCGCGCGTGCATGTCGAGCTGCAGTCGATGCGGCACAACTGGGAGGGCTGCGCGCGCGCCTTCGATGAGCTCGGCGACGAGCCCGGCGACGATCGCGGCCCGCTCGACGGCATGGGCTGGGCGCTCAAGCTCAACCAGCTCAAGATGAGCTGCTCGGAGCTCGCGCCGCACATCGTCCACGAGGCGCTGCAGATCGTCGGCATCCTCGCCTACAAGAACGACTCGAAGTTCAGCGTCGGGCGCCACTACCGCGATGTGCTGTCCGCGAGCCTGATGGTCTCCAACGAGCGGATCGCGAGCAAGAGCGCCTCGATGCTGCTCGTGTTCAAGGACGAGTGAGGACGACAATGCCGGCCACCGACTACGATGCCACCCAGTTCTTCGACGGGCTCGTCCGCACCGGGCTGATCGTCCCGGTCGGCGTGCCCGGCGTGTTCGGTCGCAATCACGTGTTCGAGGACGTGCTCGCCCGCTTCGACGCGCAGCTCGCGCGGCTCGCCGGCGGCGCGGACTACTTCGTGTACCCGCCGGTGATCGATCGCCGCGTGCTCGAGAAGGCCGGCTACATGGACAGCTTTCCGCACCTCGCGGGGACGGTGCACAGCTTCTCGGGCAAGGAGCTCGAGGCGCGCCAGCTGGCGGCCCGCATCCACGCCGGCGAGCCGTGGGGCGATGCGATGGCGATCACCGACGTCACGCTGAACCCGGCCGCGTGCTACCCCGTGTACCCGAGCTTCACCGGCGTGGTGCCGGCCGACGGCCGCACGGTCACCATGGTCAACTGGGTGTTCCGCCGCGAGCCATCGCACGAGCCCACGCGGATGCAGGCGTTTCGCGTTCGCGAGCTGGTGCGCTGCGGGTCGCCGGCCCAGGTCGTCGCGTGGCGCGATGCGTGGCTCGATCGCGGCGCGTCGTTCCTGGCGTCGCTCGGGCTGCCGGTGACGTCCGACGTCGCCGCCGACCCGTTCTTCGGCAAGGGCGGGCGCATGCTCGAGCAGAGCCAGCGCGCGCAGAAGCTGAAGTTCGAGCTGCTCGTCCCGGTGATCTCGACGGCGAAGCCGACCGCGGTGTGCTCGTTCAACCTGCACGAGACCCACTTTGGCGACGCGTTCGGCATCCGCACGCCCGACGGCGCGGTCGCGCACACCGCGTGCCTGGGCTTCGGCCTCGAGCGCTGCGCCATGGCGCTGTTCCAGGCCCACGGGTTCGATCCGGCGGCATGGCCGACGGTGGTGCGGGAGAAGCTGTGGCCGTGAGGGCGCTCGACCTCGACGTCGCACGCTACGCGCGGCACGCGCTGCACGCCGACGACCGCGCGTGGGTCGAGAAGAACTGCTACGTCGATATCTGGAACGAGGTGATCCATGCGCTCGGCTGCGAGCCGCTGGCGATCGCGCCGTTCGCGGTCGCGCTCGACTTCGAAGGCGACCAGTGGACGTTCTTCAAGCCGCCGCACGCCGAGCTCCGCGAGCTCTACGGGATCGACGTCCAGGAGCTGAACTGCTGGCGGCCGCTCGTCGAGCACGCCGTCGAGCACGTCGGCGCGGGCAAGCTGATCTCGACCGAGGCCGACGCCTGGTGGCTGCCCGACGTCGCGGGCACCGACTACCGCCGCCAGCACACGAAGTCGACGATCGTGATCAACGAGATCGACGTCGCCGCCCGCCGGCTGGGCTACTTCCACAACGCCGGCTACTTCGCGCTCGAGGGCGAGGACTTCGTGAAGACGTTCCGCCTCGACGCCGCACCCGACCCGGCGTTCCTGCCGCTCTACGCCGAGCTCGTGCGGATCGACCGCGTGGTGCGCCGCCCGCACGGCGAGCTGGTCGCGATGTCCCGGGGCCTTCTCGCGCGGCACCTCGCGCGGCGGCCCGTCGACAACCCGGTGCGCCGGTTCGCGGCGCGGTTCGCGGCGGACCTGCCGCACCTTCAGGATCGCGGGCTCGCCCATTACCATGCGTGGGCATTCGCCACGCTGCGCCAGCTCGGCGCGGCGGCGGAGCTGATGGTCTGCTACCTGCGCTGGCTCGGCGACCCGCGCACGGCGCCGGCGGCAGCGGCGTACGGGGCGATCTCGACCGGCGCGAAGACGTTCATCCTCAAGGCCGCGCGCGCGGTCAATGGCAAGAAGCCACTCGACGCGTCCTCGCACTTCGCCGAGTGGGCCGCCGCCTGGGACGCGGCGATCGAAGTCCTGACCGGAGGCGCACCATGAGGGTCGGCATCGATCTCGTCGACGTCAGCCGGATCGCCGCGTCGATCGAAGCGTTCGGCGATCGCTTCCTGCGCCGCGTGTTCACCGACGGTGAGCTCGCGTACGCGCAGGCGTCGCCCGCGCTGACCGCCGAGCGCCTCGCCGCGCGCTTCGCGGCAAAAGAGGCCGCGAAGAAGGCGCTCGATCTCGAGGGCGTCGCCTGGCGTGACCTCGAGGTCGCGCGCTCGCCGAGCGGCGCCTGCCACCTGATCCTGCACGGCGCGGCGCGCGTCGCCGCCGGTGCGATGTCGTTTGCCCTGTCGATGAGCCATGAAGGAGACCACGCGACCGCCGTGGTGATCGCCCATGATTGAATCCAAGATCCGCATCATCCTCGGAGCGCACGGCAGGCTGGCCAAGGACGCCGCCGGGCTCACCCCCACCGACGACCTCTACCAGGCGGGCATGTCCTCGCACGCGAGCGTGAATGTCATGCTCGCGCTCGAGGGCGAGTTCGACGTCGAGTTCCCCGATCACCTGCTCAAGCGCAGCGTGTTCGAGAGCATCGCGTCGATCCGCACCGCGATCGACGAGCTGACCGCGTGTCGTTGATCTCCCGCTGGGAGGTCGCTGCCGCGCCCGCGGGCGCGTGCGCCGACCCGTCGGGCATCGACAGCCTCGCGTGGCTGCCGGCCCAGGTCCCGGGCACGGCGGCGAGCGCGCTGCGCGACGCGGGCGCGTGGAGCTGGCGCGACGATCGCCGGTTCGACGCCGAGGACTGGTGGTGGCGGACCACGCTGCCGGCCCGGTCGGCGCCGGCCGTGCTTCACCTCGACGGCATCGCGACCCTGTGGGACGCGTGGCTCGACGGCGAGCACGCCGGCTCGGGCGACAACATGTTCCGCGCGTATCAGCTGCCGCTGCCGCCGGGCGCCCGCCGCCTGGTGATCCGGTGCCGCGCCCTCGAGCCGGAGCTCGCGAAGAAGCGGCCGCGGCCGCGCTGGCGCGTGCCGATGCTCGAGCAGCAGCAGCTTCGCTGGATCCGCACGACGTTGCTCGGCCGCACGCCCGGCTGGTCGCCGCGCTGTCCGCCGGTCGGACCCTGGCGGCCGGTATGGATCGGCCCCGCATCGGTGGATCGGATCTCGATCGACGCCACGCTCGACGCCGGCGTTGGCACGGTAGGCTGCCGCGCGGCGATCGACGCCGACGCATGCACGCTCGTCGTGTCTCGGGCCACCGAGCGCCACACGACTGCGCTGGCGGCGAGCGGCGGCGCGTGGACAGGCACGCTCGCGATCGAGCGGCCCGCGCTGTGGTGGCCGCACACCCACGGTCGGCCCGATCGCTACTGCGTCCACCTCGAGGTGCAGCGCGCTGGTGCCGTGCGCACCGTGCCGCTTCGCCCCGTCGGCTTTCGCTCGATCGAGCTCGAGCGCGGCGAGACCTTCGGGCTCCGCGTCAACGGCGTGCGCGTGTTCTGCCGCGGCGCGTGCTGGACGCCGCTCGACGCCGTCTCGCTCGCCTCGACCCCGGCCGACTACGCCGCCGCCGTCGCGCAGCTCCGCGGTGCCGGGATGAACATGATCCGGATCGGCGGCACGATGGTCTACGAGGACGACGCCCTCTACGACGAGCTCGACGCGCAGGGCGTGCTGCTCTGGCAGGACCTGATGTTCGCGAACATGGACTACCCCGACGATCCGGCGTTCGTCGCCGGCGTCGAGCTCGAGGTCGACCAGCAGCTCGCGCGGCTCGCCGGGCGGCCGTCGCTCGCCCTCGTGTGCGGCAACAGCGAGGGCGAGCAGCAGGCCGCGATGTGGGGCGCCGCGCGCGAGCTATGGACCCCGCGCCTGTTCCACGAGGTGCTTGCGCAGCGCTGCCGCGGCGTTCCGTACGTGGCGTCGAGCGCCACCGGCGGCGCATTTCCGCACGCCGCGAACGCCGGGCCGTCGTCGTACTATGGCGTCGGCGCGTACCTGCGTCCGCTCGACGACGCCCGTCGCGCCGAGGTGCGCTTCGCCTCGGAGTGCCTCGCGTTCGCCAACATCCCCGACGATCCGGACCTGCCGCCCGTTCACGACCCGGCGTGGAAGGCCGGCACGCCGCGCGATCGAGGCGCCGAATGGGACTTCGACGACGTTCGCGATCACTACGTCCAGCGCTTGTTCGGGACCGATCCGGCCGCGCTGCGCGCCGTCGATCCCGACCGCTACGTCGAGCTGGGCCGCGTCGCGAGCGGCGAGATCATGGCGCGCGTGTTCGAGGAATGGCGGCGCGCGCGATCCACGTGCCGCGGCGGCCTCGTGTGGTTCCTGCGCGACCTCCAGCCGGGTGCCGGCTTCGGCTTGATCGACGTGCACGGCGTCCCCAAGCCGTGCTGGTACCTCGCGCGCCGTGCGCTGGCGCCGATCGGGCTCGCGCTCACCGACGAGGGCACCAACGGTCTCGCGATCCACGTCGCCAACGATCGCGCCGAGCCGCTCGCGGGCCGCCTCGAGCTCACGCTGTGGCGCGGCGACATCCGCCTGCGCGAGGCGGCCACCGAGGTCGCGGTCGCCCCCCACGCTGCGATCGAGCTCGCCGCGGGCGCACTGTTCGACGGCTGGATCGACCTGTCCTGCGCCTATCGATTCGGTCCGCCCCCGGCCGACGCCGTCCAGGCGCGCCTCCACGTCGGCGATCACATCGTCGAGACCCACTGGTTCCCGGGCGGCTTCTCCGCCGCGCGCGAGCCGGACGTCGGCCTCGCCGTCACCGGCGACGCCGCTGCCCTGTCGATCACGACCCGCCGGTTCGCGCGATTCGTGGCGATCGATGCGCCGGGCTACCTGCCGTCCGATAACTACTTCCACCTCGCGCCCGATCAGCGCCGGACGATCACCCTGACCGGCGACGGCCCGCTCGGCGTCTCGGTCCGCGCGCTCAACAGCGAGGCCGGCGCCACGGTGGCTTCGCCATGACGTGCGGCACGATCAAGATCGGGGACTTCGAGGTCTCGCGGCTCGGCTTCGGCACGATGCGCGTCGTCGGCGACGGCGTGTTCGGCCCGCCGCCCGACATGTCCGCGGCGCGGGAGACCCTCCGGCTGGTCCCCGAGCTCGGCGTCAACCTGATCGACACTGCCAACTCGTACGGCCCGCTGATCTCCGAGCTCCTCGTGCGCGACATGCTCCACCCGTATCGCGGCCTGCTCGTCGCCACCAAGGGCGGCATGCTGCGCCCGGGGCCGTTTCAATGGCAGAGCGACGGTCGCCCCGAGGCACTGCGCGCAGCCGTCAAGGGCAGCCTCCTGACCCTCGGCGTCGACTGCATCGATCTATGGCAGCTCCACCGCCTCGATCCGGCGGTGCCCGCTGACGAGCAGTTCGGCGCGATCGCCGAGCTGCAGCGCGAGGGCCTGATCCGCCACGTCGGCCTGTGCAACGTGTGGAACGAGCAGATCGAGGCGGCGCGCAAGCACTTCACCGTCGCCTCGGTGCAGAATCTCTATCACGTGATCGATCGACGGAGCGAGCCAGTCGTCGACTATTGCGAGCAGAATGGCATTCCGTTCATTGCCTTTTTTCCGCTCGCGACCGGCGCGCTCGCCGCCCCCGACTCGATCCTCCATCGCGTCGCCGCCAAGATCGGCGCAACGCCGGCCCAGGCCGCGCTCGCGTGGCTGCTCAAGCGCTCGCCCTCGATCGCCGTGATCCCGGGGACCCAGAATCCGGCGCACCTGCGCGAGAATGTCGGCGCCGCGTCGATCGAGCTCAGCGACGAGCACTACGCCGAGATCGAGCGCATCGGCCGCAAGGCCGGTCAGCTGCGCGCCCAGGCCAAGTAGACCCGGGCCTGCGAGCCCACGTCCCGCGGTAGGCGATCGGTTGCATTCGCTGTCCGCTCTGCGATGATGGTCGTACCGGATCCTCTGTGGCCCGTTCAGTAGTACCGATGAACGATCCAGATCCAGATCAGACGGCGAGGAGCTGCCTCGGCACACCGACGCTGGTGGACTTCCTGAAGGGCAGGGTCGATCGCGAGGCTCGAGCGCGGATCGCCGAGCACGTGTCGCGCTGTCGCGCGTGCAGCGAGGTGCTGTCATCGCTGGAGCGAAGCGGCACGATGGGGGACACGCTGCCTGCGGCTGCCGACTTTGCGCTCGATCCCGTCGAGGATCCCCTCGCGCCCGGCACGCAGGTCGGCCGCTACGTGATCGACCAGCAGATCGGCGCGGGCGCCATGGGCGTGGTCTACGCGGCGCACGATCCCGAGCTCGCGCGCGTGGTCGCGGTCAAGGTGCTGCGCGGCGGCGACGCGCGCCTTCAGGACAGGCTGCGGCGTGAAGCCCAGGCGATGGCCAGGCTCGCGCACCCCCATGTCGTGGCGGTGTACGACGTCGGCGCGCTCGACGACCGCATGTTCATCGCGATGGAATACGTCGCCGGGGGTGCAGCGCGTGGAGAGACGCTGGCCCGCTGGCTTGGCACGCCCCGATCGCCGCGCGAGATCCTCCAGGTGTATCGCGCGGCGGGCAGCGGCCTCGCCGCCGCCCACCTGGCGGGTATCGTCCACCGCGACTTCAAGCCCGAGAACGTCCTGGTCGGCCGCGATGGCCGCGCGCGCGTCGGTGACTTCGGGCTCGCGCGCACCGGCAGCGCGGCATCGCCGGGCGGCGCCGCGATCGGCCACGGCTCGGGGATCGCGCTGGGCGCGTCGCTGGCGTCGACGACGCCGGCCGGGCTGGCCGCGTCGGAGGGCATGCTCGGCACGCCGTACTACATGGCGCCGGAGCTCTATCGCGGTCAGGAGGCCGACGCGCGCAGCGATCAGTTCAGCTTCTGCGTCGCGCTGTTCACCGCGCTCTATGGGCAGCGGCCGTTCGACGGAGACACGCTCCTCGCCTTGCGCGACAACGTGTGCGCGGGCCGCATCCGCGAGCCCGGGCCGCTGCGGGGACTGTCGCGGCGCAACCGTGCGGCGCTGCGGCGCGGCCTCGCGATCGATCCGGCGGAGCGCTTTGCGTCGATGGATGACCTGCTCGCTCAGCTCGCGCCGCCGCACCGCCAGCGGTTCGCGTGGGCGATCGCCGCCGGTGCGGTGGCGGTGAGCGCCTGGTTGCTCGTGCGCCCGACCAGCGCGCCCCCCGACGCTCGGTGCACGGGAGCCCCGACGGCGTTCGGGGCGGTGTGGAGCGCCGACCGCCGCACCGCGATCGAGGCAGCGTTCACCCGCTCAGGCGCTCCGTATGCCGCGGCAGCGGTGCCGCAGGTCACCGGCGCGCTGGATCGCTACGCGGCGCGCTGGATCACCGCCCACACCGAGGCGTGTCGCGCCACGCAGATCCTCGGCGAGCAGACCGCGGCGACGCTCGATCTTCGCATGGCTTGCCTCGACCGCCGCCGGCAGGAAGCGGCGGCGTTGATCGCCGAGCTCGCCGCCGGCGACGCCGCGATGGTCGCGCGCTCGGTGACCGCGGCGGTCGGGCTCGTCGATGTGGCGGCGTGCGCCGACCTCACGGCGCTGCGCCAGCTCGTGCCTCCGCCGGCCGACCCCGCGACGCGCGCCACGCTGTCCGTGCTCGGCCAGCGCCTGGCCGACGCGCGCGCCAAGTACGAGCTCGGCGCGTACGGCGAAGCACTCGCGCTCGTGCGTCCGATCGCCGCCGACGCGCGCGTGCTCGCGTACCGGCCATTCGAAGCCGACGCCGAGCTGTTGCAGGGCCAGCTCGAATACGAGACCGGCGACATGGCGCACGCCGAGGCGACGCTGCAAGCCGCCGTGTGGTCGGCGGAGGCCGGCCGGCACGACGAGGTCGCCGCACGCGCGTGGTCCAGCCTGGTGTTTCTGATCGGCTATGAAAAGGCCGAGTACGCGCGCGGCCTCGCGCTGGTGCCGCGTGCGACCGCCGCGATCGAGCGGCTCGGCGGTAGCGCGGAGCTCACGGCGACCGTCGAGCGCGCCCTCGGTGCGATCGATGGCGACCAGAGCAAGCTCGCCAGCGCGGTCGCGCACTTCGAATCCTCCCTCGCGCTCACCGAGCGCGTGTTCGGCCCCGACCACCCGCGCGTCGCACGGTCGCTCGACAACCTCGGCATGACCGTGGCTGCGCAAGGCAACGCCGCTCGCGCGGTCGCGCTCCACGAGCGCGCGCTCCACATCTACGAGGCCCTGCTCGGACCGCAGCACCCCGTCACGGCGCAGGCGTTGCACAACCTCGGCAACGCGCATGCGGCCGCAGGCGACTACCCGGTCGCCGAGCAGGAGATCCGGCGCGCGCTGGCGATCCGCGATGCGGCGCTTCCCGCCGGCCATCCCGACATCGCCGCGAGCCTGACCGATCTGGCGCGCGTGCTCCGCATGCAGGGCAGGGCCGAGGATGCGCTCGCCATCGATCGTCGGGCGGTCCCCGCCGGAGAAAAGGCGTTCGGCGCCGAGCACCCGGTGTTCGCCAACCAGCTCGTCGGGTTCGGCATCGACCTGGGACGCGTCGGCCGCCACGCCGAGGCCGACGCGCAGCTGCGCCGCGCCGAGGCGATCCTCGCCAAGCAGTACGGGCCCGCGCACGTCGAGGTGCTCAACGTGCGCGCCGCCCGCGGCGATCTGCTGATGCTGCAAGCGCGGTGGGGCGAGGCCAGGGCGATCTACGAGCAGATCCTGCCGGCGCTCTCCACGTCGCAAGGCGCCGGCTCGCTGCCGAGCGCGCGGGCCAATCTCGCCCGCGCCTACGTCGAGCTCCACCAGCCGGCGCGTGCCCTGCCATCGCTCGAGGAGCTCGCGCGCAACCTCGACGCGCTCCCGCCCCGCGCCCGCGCCGACATCGAGCTCACCCTCGCGCGCGCGCTGTGGGACAGCCGCGGCGATCGGGTGCGAGCGCGGGCGCTCGGCGAGGACGCGCTTCGCACGCTGACCGCTGCGGCGGACACGGCCGCGATCGAGCTCACGCAGATCAGGAGCTGGCTGGCGAGCCACCGGCCGCGCTAGGATGCGATCTTTCGCCACGAGCCCGGCTGGCAGCCCCGGAGCGATCGGAGGCACGCGTGGTCCGGACATGTTCCTCGTGTGGCGGGTTACGCGAGGTTCCACGAGCGACCCGCCACACCGGTACCGGGTGAGCGGCTCCCACGCCGATCCCGCATCCGGTGAGCGGCTCCCACGCACGCGTGCGCGGGCAGTGAGAGGCTCCCACGCACGCCCGATCCCGAGCGACGGCGCCGCCCATCGAACGCGAGGCACAACGCGCCCCTGGCGGCTTGATGGCCGTATCCCTTGGGCGATGATGCCCGCGGTCGCAGTCGACACTGTGACCCATCCTGGAGGTTTCATGCGCTTCGGCCGGTTCGAAGACGTCTCTCGCGAATATGTGATCACGACGCCGCGCACGCCCTATCCCTGGATCAATTACCTCGGGACCGAGCAGTTCTTCGGTCTGGTCTCCCACACCGGAGGCGGGTACTGCTTCTATCGCGATGCGCGCCTCCGGCGGCTGACGCGCTACCGCTACAACAACGTCCCGGCCGACAGCGGCGGACGCTACTACTATGTACACGACGCCGGTGACTACTGGACGCCGGGCTGGGCGCCGGTCAAGCGCGAGCTCGACTTCTACGAGTGCCGCGTCGGGCTGTCGTACACCAAGATCACGGGCGAGCGCCGCGGTCTGCGCGCCGAGGCGTTGTACTTCGTCCCGCTCGGCACGACCGCAGAGGTTCACCGGGTCACCGTCACGAACACCTCGAAGGAGACGAAGCGCGCCACGCTGTTCTCGTTCATCGAGTTCTGCCTGTGGGACGCGGCGGATGACCAGAACAACTACCAGCGCAACCTCTCGATCGGCGAGGTCGAGGTCGATGGCTCGGCGATCTACCACAAGACCGAGTACCGCGAGCGCCGCAATCACTACGCGGTGTACGCGGTGAACGCCCCGGTCGCCGGCTTCGATACCGACCGCGAGAGCTTCCTGGGTCCCTGGAACGGCTTCGGCGAGCCCGCCGTCGTGGCAGAAGGCAAGTCGCGCAACTCGCTCGCCAGCGGCTGGTCCCCGATCGGCTCGCACCAGCTCGACCTCGAGCTCGCTCCGCTCGAATCCAGGACCTTCATCTTTGTCCTGGGCTACGTCGAGAATCCAGTCGCAAACAAATGGGAGAAGCCGGGGATTGTCAACAAGCAACCGGCGCGCGAGCTGCTGGCGCGCTTCCAGACCACCTCGCAGGTCGACGCGGCGCTCGCCGCACTGCGCGACTACTGGAGCGACCTGCTTGCCAGGTACACCGTCAAGTCCGGCGATGAGCGGCTCGACCGGATGGTCAACATCTGGAATCCCTATCAGTGCATGGTGACATTCAACATGTCGCGCTCGGCCTCGTACTTCGAGACCGGGATCGGCCGCGGGATGGGCTTTCGCGACTCGAACCAGGACCTGCTCGGATTCGTGCACCTCGTGCCGTCGCGCGCCAGGGAGCGCATCCTCGACATCGCCGCGACGCAGAAGCCCGATGGCAGCGCGTACCACCAGTACCAGCCGCTCACCAAGCGCGGCAACAACGATATCGGCTCGGGCTTCAACGACGACCCGCTGTGGTTGATCACAGGAACCGCGGGCTACATCAAGGAGACGGGCGACTTCCCGATCCTCGACGAGCCCGTTGCGTTCGACAACGACCCGAACCACACAGCGACCCTGTTCGAGCACCTCAAGCGCTCGTTCCATCACGTGCTGCACAACCTCGGCCCGCACCACCTGCCGCTGATCGGCCGCGCCGACTGGAACGATTGCCTGAACCTCAACTGCTTCTCGGACACTCCCGGCGAGTCGTTCCAGACCACCAACAACCGGATCGGTCGCACCGCCGAATCGGTCTTCATTGCGGCGCTGTTCGTCCACGTCGCGCCGGACTACGCCGCGCTCGCCGACGCCCTGGGATTCCACGACGAGGCCAAGCTCGCGCGGGACCAGCAACTCGCGATGGAGAAGACCGTGCTCGAGCATGGCTGGGACGGCGACTGGTTCCTGCGCGCGTACGACTTCTTCGGCAACAAGGTGGGCTCGAAGGAGTGCGAGGACGGCCAGATCCTGATCGAGCCACAAGGCTATTGCGTGATGGCTGGAATCGGCGTGAAGACCGGCGAGGCACAGAAGGCGCTCGACTCCGTCAAGGCACGCCTGGAAACCAAGCACGGGATCGTGCTGAATCAACCAGCCTACAAGGCCTATCACCTCGAGCTCGGCGAGATCAGCTCCTACCCGCCGGGCTACAAGGAGAACGCGGGCATCTTCTGCCACAACAACCCGTGGGTGATGATCGCCGAGACCGTGATCGGCCGCGGCGATCGCGCGTTCGATCTATGGAAGAAGATCGCGCCCGCCTATCGAGAGGACATCTCCGAGCTGCACCGGCTGGAGCCCTATGTGTACGCGCAGATGATCGCTGGCAAGGACGCCGCGCGCCACGGCGAGGCCAAGAACTCGTGGCTCACGGGCACGGCCGCGTGGAACTTCGTGGCGATCTCGCAGCACATCCTCGGCATCAAGCCGGAGCTCTCCGGGCTGCGCATCCACCCCTGCATCGGCGCGACCATCCCGAGCTTCACGATCATCCGCAAGTGCCGAGGGGCGACGTACCAGATCGCCATCGACAACAAGGCCACAGGGCGAGTTCGCCTGAAGGTCGATGGCGTGCCCCACGACGGCACGCTCGTGCCGTATGCAGCCGCGGGCAAGACGGTCGTCGTCGCGTGCGAGACCTGACGCGCCCCCACCCGGTACAGGTGTTTCGAAACACCGACTCATCACGCGATTGCGGATCGAGTACGCACGACGCAGCAATGCGGGATTCGACACGAGGCAGTAGACTGATCGTGCCCAGCTGGGGACGGTGCGAAGAGGTGCGCCCCTTGCACTCCTCGCCGACGCCGATGGTCGGCAACCCAGGAGGGTATGATGAGGTTCCTGTTCGCACATGGATTGGCTCTTGCTCTGCTCATGATCGTGGCGTGCGATGTCGAGGTCTCCGGCGACGACGAGTCCGAGGTCGACCAGGACTCGACGGTGCTCGCCGTCGGTCCCACCCGGCTGGCAAACAGCACGCCGGCCGGTCTCTTCGCATCGGGCGGATCACTCTTCTGGACGTCGAACGACATCGATGATGTCGGGCCGGACTTCGCGCTGGTCTGGCGCGCGGCGAATGACAATCTTCCGGGGAACGAAACGCTTCTCCGTCAGGATGTGTTCAACCCCAACGACACCAGCTTTGACGAGTACGCCAGCATCGTCGGTGCGAGCGTCGGAGGCGCGCCCTTCCTCTACTTCGCTCACAACTCCAGCGTCGATGGCTTCGCGGGTACCTCGATCCTGCAGCTACCCGCCGGCGGAGGCACCCTCAACATCGTCGGCTCCAGCAACATCGTGTTCACGAACGAGCTGAGGACCGACGGGTCCGACCTCTTCTGGTCGGACGGGCAGTTCATCTGGAGACTCCCTGTCGCGGGCGGCGCACAGGCGATCGTGGTCCAGGACCCCACGAGCGTCATCGCGCTGGACTCGACATTCGTCTACTACGGCGAAGGGCCGAGAATTCGGCGGGTCCGCAAGACCGGTGGTCCTCGCGAGATCGTCTTCACCGCGGCCAACCCGATCACCGCGCTCTACGTGACGGCGCCGGCGAGCGGACCTACGGGCACCGTCTACTGGGGCGAGCAGGGCGGAGCCGTTCGGAGCCGCCCGGTCACCGGTGGCACGACGACGACCTACCGGCAGCCCAGCACGGGCCGCACGGTCGCCTCCGTCGGATTCGACGGCACGCGCGTGCTGTGGATCGACTGCGCGTCGGCCCTCACACCGTGCGCAGTCCGGAAGCGCCTGAACGGCACGACGACGACCGTGAGCTCGGGGGTCGATCGGGCCAGCCACCTGCAATGGGACGCCACCACCATGTACTGGGGCCAGACCGGCGGCCTCATGAAATTCGTCCACTGACCGTCAAAACGCGAAGGGCCAGCCAGCGCTATCCCAGCCCAGTCGATTGATACCGAGGAACGATGCACCACTATCCGCATAGTAGTGGTACACGAGGAGATCGCCATCGACGTCGGTGATGACTGCCTCATGGCCGGGCCCGTGGATCGATCCGTGGCCGGCGAGGATCTCGGTGCCGCCCCCCGAGGCCATGGAGACGCCAGCGCGGTCGACGTACGGGCCTGTGATCGACGCCGAGCGCCCGACCATGATGCGGTAGGTGCTCGCGGCGCCCTGGCAGCAAAAATCGAAGGAGACAAACAGATAGTACATGCCGCTGTGGCGGAACACGAAGGGCGCCTCGACCGAGCCGCTGGCGGTGAACCGCTGGGACAGCGGGCGCACCGCGGTGTCCGACGTGGATCGTTTGCCGGTGGCCGGGTCGAGGCGGATCAGCTTGATGCCGGTCCAGAACGAACCGAACGATAGCCACCATTGATTCTGAGCGTCGATGATGAGGTTCGGGTCGATCGCATTGTAATTGACCGCACTGCTGCTCTCGATGATCAGGCCGCGATCGGTCCAGGACCCGCTGGCGCCGGTCGGGCTCGTCGCCAGAAAGATCGCCGAGCGCTGAGAGCCGAAGGTCGAGGCCGCGTAATAGAGATAGTACTGTCCGTTGTGGAACGAGATGTCGGGCGCCCAGAGCGTTCGGCTGCCTCCCGTGAACGAGAGCGTCCACGGCGCACCGTTGGGCCAGACCGCACCGGCATTGCGCCAGTCGATACGGTCGGACGACGTCTTGAGTACAAGGTTGTTGCCGGTCGCCGCCACGATGTACGTCCCGTTCCGCGTCTTCACGACCGAGGGGTCGTGAACGCCGGTGCTGCCGGTGACTCGCCCGGGATCGGGGTAGGCAGTGATCGCCGGTTCGACCGAATCCGTGGCGTCGACGGCGAGCTCCGCGCACGAGCCGAGCGCGAGCATCGCTGACATCGCTGCGGCCACCAGGGCGGTCGTCCGCATCGCGTGGTGCCCGGAGAACGACGGGTGAGACATGGTGGACCCTCGAGGTTGTGATCTCGGCCGTGGACGAACATCGGTTCGAACCCTGCGCGAGATCGCGTGAACCGCACACTCGCACGAATCCGGAGATCGCATGCGATCAATGGCACTCGATCGCAGCGGCAGGTCCGCCTGACGATCGGGAGTATGGTCGCGCGGCCACGAGTCGCGAGGAGCTCACGGCAAGAGCGCGAGCGTGCGCACGCTGTGGTCGATGGCCAGGAAGCTCGCGCGGCGCTCCGGATCATCGATCGTGGCCGCGCGTGTGGTCCGCCGCTCACGCGCGGCCCGGCGTTCTCAGCGGGCGCTCGCGAGTTCGTCGGGAGCGGCGATCAGGCGCCGGGCCCGCGCGAGGTCGCGGTCGTCACGCGGCGAGCGCAGGTGGGCGAGATAGATGTCGCGCGCCTCGCGAGCGAGCGCCTGGATGCGGATCGGATCGCGTCTGGCGGCGCACAGCGCGCGCGCCAGGCCGAGCGTGAGCAGCGCGCGATCCTTGGGCTCGGAGAGGCCGGGGGCGGTGGCGTAGGCTTGCTCCGCGTGCGCGACGGCGTCCGCGACGCGCCCGGCAGCGAGCGCGACCATCGCCGACCCGAAGTGGGTCACGGACCGGCGGGGATGCGCCGGTGCGACGGCCTCCCAGATCCGCTGGGCCTCGCGGTGCGCGGCGTCGGCGGCGCCGAGGTCGCCGCGCTCGAGCTCGATGAGGCCGAGCATGTCGTGGGCGATCGCGACCGAGCGGTGGGTGCCGAACCCGGGCACGAAGACCGCGAGGGTCTTCGCGATCTCGTCGTGCGCGCGGTCGAGCTCGAGCAGATCGAACCACGCGATCGCGAGATTCTCGTGGCTGAATCCGACGCGCGGATGGCTCGGCCCGAGGTCTTGCTCGATCAGCGCGCGCGAGGTCGAGAGCAGATCGATCGCCTCGCGGGTGTGGCCGGCGATCAGCTGGGCGACGGCGAGGCTCTCGATCACGGTGCCGCGCTCCCAGGCCGGCATGTCGGGATCGACGGCGAGGGCGCGCTGCAGCACGTCGACGGCGGCCGCGAGCTCGCCGCGCGCGGCGTGCATCGTGCCCACGTACTGCAGGAGCAGCGCGCGCTGCTCGGGCGCGCCGCCGGCCGCCTCGACCGCCGCCTCGGCCTGGGCGCGATAGACGGCGAGTCGATCGTAGCGCCCGCGCAGGTGCTCGATGCGCAGCATCCGGATCCACGCCTCGGCGCGCGTCCTCGCATTGCCGGTCCGCTCGGCGCGGGCGATCGCGTCGAGCAGGTGCGCCTCGGCGGCGTCGAGCTGCCCGCCCTCGACCTCGGTCCACCCGAGGTTCCAGAGCGCGTCGGCGCGAAGCGCGTCGTCGCCAAGCCGCTCGACCTCGGTGAGCGCCGCGCGCGCGATCGGCTGGGCGTCGCGCGCGTGGCCGGTGCGGATGAGCGCATGGACCTGTGCCCCGGCGTTGCGCAAGGCCGTGCGCTGCGCCGTCTGCGCGGAGTCGGCGGCGGGCGCACCGAGCGTGGCGGTCGCGCAGGTCGCGGGCTGCGGCAGGCGCGCCGCCGACACCGCGTACGACGCGGTCGTGGCATCGGTGCGCGCGAGCTGCTCGGTGATGGCGCGCAGCTCGCGGCGGCGATCGCTCAGACAGTCGAGCCGTGCCTGCAGCCGCGGCGCGGGCTGCGAGCCCGCGATCCAGGTGGCGGCGCACGTGGCCCGGCGCTCGCGCTGATACGCCTCCGCCCACGCCTCGAGCGCCGCCTGCACGCGCTGCCAGGCCGCGGCGGCGAACGGCTTGCCCGTCGAGCGAAGCGCGCCTTCGATCTCGCGCTGGCGCTCGGCGTCCCAGATCCCCGAGAGCGGCTCTCCGGCCTCGCATGCCTGCATCGCCGACCGGGTCGTCGCCGCGCGATGCGCGAACGCCGCGCCGATCGCGAGCGCGGCGGCCACGGTCGCGACGGCCACCGCCCGGACGACGCGACGGCGCCGCCGGCCGGCCGCGAGCTCGTCGAGCAGCGCGCGGACCGACGGAAACCGTGCCGCGGGGTCGGCCTGCAGGCCGCGCCGCACGGCGGCGAGAACGCGGTGTGGCACGGCGGTGGGCCGCTCGGGCCGCCGGCCGGGCAGGGCGCCGTACAGCGCCTCGTGCAGCGCCACGCAGAGCGCGTACTGATCGCTGCGCGCATCCGCGGGCTCACCGCGCAAGACCTCGGGCGCCATGTACGCGGGCGTGCCGACGGCGCCGCGCGCGCTCGCCGGCTCGGCGGCGATGGCGAGCCCGAAGTCCGCGATCCGGACGCGGCCGTCGTCGCCGCGCACCAGGTTCGCCGGCTTGATGTCGCGATGGACGAGGCCGGCGGCGTGGACCGCGGCGAGCCCCTCGCCGGCGGCTGCGAACACGTCGACGATGTCTCGCCACGGGCGCGGCCGCTCCGCGAGCCATTGCCGCACGCTACCGCCGCACACGAGCTCCATCGCGAGGTAGCACGCGCCGTCGCGCTCGATGACGTCGTACACCGCCACCACGTTGGGGTGCGCCACACGCGCCATCGCGGCACCCTCGGCGACGATCCGCGCAAGCTCGGCGTCGGTGGCGCCCCCGTCTCGTACTGCCTTGAGCGCGACTTTCCGGCCGAGCCGGGTATCGCGGGCCGCGTAGACCGCGCCCATGCCGCCCGCGTCGATGACCGCCTCGATGACGTACGGTCCGAGCTGCGTGCCCTGCGGCAGGCCACCGGCGCTCGCAAACCCCCCGCCGCCATCGCCGCTGTGGCGCGCCGCCTCCGACACCAGCCGGCGGCAGTCGGCGCACGCGTCGATGTGCTCGTCGACCGCCTGCCGGGCGGCATCGCCCAGCGCGCGGGCAGCGTACGCGGCGGCCTGGTCGGCATCGAGGCAGGAGCCGCCGGGCGCGTCCACGTCACTCGCTCGCGAGCGCAACCCGCGGTGTCGCACGGAGCGCGCTGATCACACTGGCCTCCTCGCACGCGCCGCGCACGATACGGTTGACGGTCGATGCTCCCGCTCCGAGCGACGCCGCGAGGCGCGTGCGCACCGCGGCGACCAGCGCTGTCCTCGCCGCCTCGAGCCGCCGCCACGCCGTCGACACGTGGATCCCGTACATGCGGGCGAGCGACTCGAACGTCAAGCCGTCGAGGAAGTGCTGGCGCAGCAGCGTGCGCTGCTCGCGCGTCAGCTGGGCGAATCCCTGACCGAACGCGGTGCGAAACGCCGCCGCGTCGCCGCCGCGCAGCCGGGCGAGCTCGGGATCCGCGATCGGCAGGTCGTCGGCTTCGGAGAGCTCGACCTGCCGGCGCTGGGCGCGCTTGACCTTGAACGCGGCGTGGGCCGCGAGCGAGCGCAGCCATCCCGTGATCTGGCCTCGGCCGGAGTAGCCCGTCATGAGCGGTGCGCGCCCGTGCGCAGCGACGAACAGCTTCTCGCGCAGCGCGCCGAGCACATCGTCGCACGCGGCGGCACGCAGGCCGATGCGGGCGACGGTGCGCAGCATCACCGGGACGAGCTCGGCCTCGAACACGGCGAGGGCCGCGCGGTCCCCGCTCGCGCACGCGAACGCGAGGTAGAGGTCGTCGACGTGCAGGCGACCGCGCAGCGCGGGCTCGACCTGCGCCGCGCGCTCGCCCACGTACGCCTCGAAGGCACGCAGATCCGCGACCACGCCGCGCGCGCCCCACGACGCGTGGGCATGCGCCGCCATCCATTCCAGCGTCGGCTCACCGGAGTCGCTCACAGCACGCGATGTTACTCAACCGCATTGCTGGGTCCATCGTCCCACGGCAGGAACGAAGAAACCCACCTGACAGACGCAAAGTCGCGGCCCATCGGGCCCTGCCAGGAGAGAGGCGCGTGCAACACGCACTCATCGTTTCCACCGAACAGGATAGGAGCGACCGTGAAGAAGAACGAGAAAATGAAAAAGATCCTGAGGCTTGAAAAGGAAGTCCTCGTCGAGCTCCATGCCTCCACACTGCCGAAGATCGTGGGTGGCCTCTCCTTCGTCGACACCTGCGGCGGTACTGCCTTCATCTGCGGCACACAAGTCTGTCCTTGATCGTCCGGCAAGACCCGCCGCCTCCATCGCGCTGAGCGATGCTCCGCGTGGCCCGGTGGTCGGGCTACAGTCCCCGCGTGCACAGCGCATGGCCGGGATGGCTGGTACGCACCTCGGCGGCGCCCCGACCCGGCACGTTCGAATACGGCGGCCGGCCGGCGTTCAACGGCGTCATGGTTTCGTTTCCACCTTCGTGCCGAGGTGCAGCGAGTCGAGGAACTTCGGAGCATTCGCATCTGGGGTGCCGTCCATCTGGAACGCGATGACCAAGTAGGAGCTGGGCGGCTTACTCGACGCGAACACGCGCGCGGTGGCGCGCAGCGGCTTGGCGTACGGTCCGGGTGCGGTGAACTGCACCTCCCGCCCCTGAAAGCCATCCAGCGTCATTGTCTTCTGTGCGATCACGCGCCCCTTCCAGCGCGCGACCCATGCATTGAGCATGCGGTCCATCGCCTCGTTGATGTCGAACTTGGCTGTGCTCGTGTACAGGCCTCCGGTCGCGACGAGGGCATGGTCGCCATCGATGAACGTCGCGGACTCGACGCGGGCCATCGTGCCCGCTGCCTGCTTGCTCTGGTCCGCCACGACCGGCTTTCCCGGAAACCGCACCGAGAACAGCTGGTCCGGATGCTTGTAGACGACCCACCCGCCCGGATCCGCGAG
>DATIPJ010000506.1:0-3484 GCA_035472155.1 Kofleriaceae bacterium | reverse complement strand
AGCCGGTGGCCGGGACCACGTTCAAGGTCACCATGGTCGCGGGGACCTACCGCTTCGAGTGGTTCAACCCGGCGACGAGCGCGGTGGGCACCCCCGGCACGATCACGGTGCCCGACGGCGATCACACGTTCACGCCGCCGTTCACCGGCGACGCCGTGCTGCTGCTGACCCAGTAGCTCAGCTGTCGGCCGGCGGATCGTGCGCCGAAGGCGCAGTCGGCGCACCGGCCGCCGCGTTGCGGGCCGCGAGGTGCGCGCGCACGCGCCGCCGCACGACCTGCGCAGCGTCCTCGAGCGTGAATCGCAGCCGGTTCTTCTGCAGCCGCAGCCACACCAGATTGCGCGCGTCGGTCGACAGGCTCTGCTTGTAGCGCGAACCGCCGCCGAGGAAGTCGTACCAGCGGTGGCCGGCGGCCGCATCGTGCGCGACCGCGAGCGCGTGGCACACCAGGCCCGGTTTGAGCTTGCTGTCGCTCTCGAACGCCAGCCCGCTCTGGTAGAACGCCACCGTGTCGCGCGAGACCAGGTTGTAGAGGCAGCCGATCGTCGCGTCACCGGCGCGGATCCTGAGCAGCTGGATCTCGCCGCTCGCGAACCGCTGCGCGATCAGCCGCTTGTGAAACGCGTGGACGAACGGCACGAACGCGCCGGCCTGGCCGCGCTCGCCCCACGATCGCCGGTGCAGCGCGACCAGCTCGTCGAAGATCTCGAGCGCCTGTGCGGGCGACCCCGCCACGTCGAGCGCGAGCTTGCCGCGCGCGCCGTACAGCTTCTGCGAGCGCCGGATCTGCGAGCGCGTGTTGCCGCCGAGCACCTTGAGGTAGTCGCCGGCGTCGCGCACCTTGGCGAGGTCGACCATCGGCGAGGGCGTCTTGCCGTCGATCCGCAGGCGCAATTGCGCGTGATCGGCGAGCAGGCCGCGCGCGAGCGCGTCGTCGGCGTCGAGCGCGGGCAAATAGAGCTCGTCCCAGTCGCCCGGCAGGTGATCGAGGACCTCGGTGAATGCGGGCGGCTGTCCGTTGTGGACCATGCCGTTGTACTCGATGCAGATCTCGTCGTACGCGCCGTCGCCGACCTGGTTCAGGTGCAGGCCGCGGCTGGGCAGCACGCGGTGGCGCCACTGGGTGCGCGCGCCGAGGAAGAACGCCGCGACCGGAGCACCCGCGCGGCGCGCGACATACAGCGTGATCGGCGCCGACGCCGGCAGCGCGTCGAGCCAGGTCTCGACCCAACCCCACGACAAGAAGTACGACGGCCTGGAGGTCGCCTCGAGCCCGCACCACACCTCGCGGACCCGGTTCCTCGCCGACGACGAGATCGCGACGACATCGAACGTCATCTAGTAGACCGTATTGTATACGGTCTCCTCGTGTCGATCGCCTCGCGAAGCGCTCGGCTGTACGGAGAAGACGGCTCGCATTCGCTCGCCTGGCTAGTCTGTCGCCCGGTCGAAGCCGCCCGCCAGCCAGCCGCCGGCGAACAGCACCCGGCCGACCACGCCGCCGCGCATCTCGCCCGCCTTGCGCACCGCGCGCGCGATCCGCCGCCGGGTGGCGCCGCGCCCCAGCGTCTGTTCCAGCAGCGCGCGGTGACGGATCGCCACGGACGCCTTGCCGCGCACGATGCGCCGCCAGTCGCTGAACAGCCGCTCGTAGTCGCCGCGCCGCAGGTCGGTCAGCGGATCGGCGAGGTAGTGGATGTGGTAGCCGGCCGCCGCCAGCCGGATGCCGAAGTCGTCGTCCTCGCAGCAGCGCAATCGCTCGTCCATCCCGCCGATCGCGCGGAACACCTCGGCTTTGATCACGAGGGTCTGCATTCGCACCATGTTGTCGTGCAGCGCGTCCTCGAGGGTGAGCTTGGGTGCGATCGGTTCCGACACCGCCACACGACCATTCTGGAAGATGGCGCGCACAGCGGTATGGACACCGTCGCAGCCGGGGTGGTTCGCCAGGTACGCGAGCTGGATCTTCAGCTTGTCGGGCACCCACGTATCATCGCTGTCGTTGAAGGCCAACCACGCACCCGTCGCCGCGCGCACACCAGCGTTGCGCGCCGCTGCCACACCCTGGTTGCGCACCTGGTCGACGATCCGGATCCGGGGCACAAAGCGGTCGAGGTGGCGGCGCTCCTCGGGGACCGAGCCGTCGTCGACGACGATCACCTCGTCGGGCGCGCGCGACTGGCCGAATATCGACGCCAGACACTCGTCGATGAAGCGCGCGCGGTTGTAATATGGAATGATGACCGAGACGCGCCCAACCACACCCGTCACCGTAACATGCCACCGGGTCGGCGCGGCAGCAGTTGACGGACGATTGAGCCCCGCCTAGCTTACCGACGATGGGGATGAAGGGCATCCACGAGCAGCTCGCCGCACTGTTGTCCGACGTGTGCGGTGCGCCCGTCAGCTCCCTCGGTCCTGACGCCGCGCCCGGCGTGACGCCGGGTTGGGACTCGGTCACCCACCTGAGCTTCATCGGCGCCATCGAGGAGGAGCTCGGCGTCACGATCACCACCGCCGAGTCGCTCGCGATCAAGACGCTCGACGACGTGGCGCGCCTGGTCACTGCCAAGCGAGGACCGGCTTGAGCGGACCGAGCGGACCGAGCGGAGCGAGCGGACCGAGCGAGAGCTACGAGCGACTGACCGTCGAGTCTTCGACGGGACTGTTCATGCGCCGCTGGCGCGAGCTGTCGAGCGGCAGCGGGCTGCGCCCGGTCAAGGTCGCCATCGTCGCCAGCTTCACGGTCGACACCCTGCTGCCGTACCTCGGCGTGCTGCTCGCACAGCGCGGCCTGCTCGCGCAGCTCACCGTCGCGCCGTTCGGCCAGATCTACCAGAGCCTGCTCGATCCGGGCAGCGAGCTCAGGGCCTCGGGCGCCGACGTGACGATCGTCTTGCCGCGCCTCGAGGAGCTGTGTGCGCGGCCGCTCGCCGAGCTCGCGCTGCTCGATCCCGAGCGGGTCGGCCAGGCGCGCGCCGATGTCCGCGCCGAGATCGACCGGCTGGTCGGCGCGCTCGAGTCGTTCGAGGCCGCGACCACCGGCATGATCCTCGTCGGCACCTTGCCGGCGCCGCCCAGCAGCCCGCTCGGCGTGCTCGATGCCAGCCACCCGGCGTCGCTCGTCCAGCTCGGCCGCGAATGCAACGTCGCGCTGTGGACCGCGGTGCAGAAGCGCCGGCGGCTGCGCCTGTTCGACATCGATCAGGTCATCGCGCAACTCGGCGCCGACAAGGCGTGGGACCCGCGGATGGCCATCGTCGCCGGCTGCCCGCTGTCGTCGGCGGCGCTGCGCCACGTCGCCGACCGGCTGACCCGCACGATCGCGGCGCTCCTCTTGCCCGCGGCCAAGGTCGTCGTGCTCGATCTCGACAACACGCTGTGGGGCGGCATCGTCGGCGAGGACGGCCCCGCCGGGATCGCGATCGGCCCGAGCGGGCTCGGCGCGGCGTTCGCCGGGTTTTAGGATGCGCTGCTCGCGCTG
>DATIPJ010000505.1:0-24154 GCA_035472155.1 Kofleriaceae bacterium | reverse complement strand
GCGGCCGGCGGGCGGCTCGGCGAGCTGATCGCGCCGCTCGACGCCGACGCCAGCCAGCTCGCGGCGGTGGCCGCGGCGGCGGCCGGCGCGAGCTTCGTGCTGCAGGGCCCGCCCGGCACCGGCAAGTCGCAGACGATCGCGAACCTCGTCGTGCACTGCGTGGCGCAGGGCAAGTCCGTGCTCGTCGTCGCCGACAAGATCGCGGCGCTCGAGGTCGTGCAGCAGCGGCTCGCGTCCGTCGGGCTCGGCGAGTTCTGCCTGGAGCTGCACTCCCACAAGGCGGTGCGCGCGCAGGTCGTCGCCCAGCTCGGGCGCGTGCTCGATCGGGCATTCCGTCCGGTCGCCGGACCATCGGCGGGCGATGCGCGGCTCGCGGAGCTGCGCGCGGCGCTCGACGAGCATGTCGCGGCGATGCACCAGGTCGGGCCGCTCGGGCGCTCGCTGCACGAGGTGCTGGGGCGGCTGGTCGAGCTGCGGACCACCGCGCGCGCGCAGCTCGCCGAGCGCGATGCGCTGGCGCTCGATCGCGGCTCGTTCGAGCAGCGCAAGCTGGCGGTCGAGGCGCTCGCGGCGGCGGCCGCCGCGGTCGAGCCGGTCGCGAGCCACGCGTGGCGCGCGTGCACGATGGAGCGCTGGCCGCTCGACGGCCGCGACCGCGCACAGGCCGCGCTCGACGAAGCCCAGGCGGCTGCGGCCGAGCTGGAGCTCGCCGTTCAGACGGTGGCGGCGCTCGTGCCCGGGCTGATCGTGCGCACGCGCGAGCAGCTGCAGGCGCTCGGTGCGCTCGCGGCGCTCGCCGCGAAATCGCCGCGGCCCGGGGCGGAGCTCCTGACCCAGCTGCGGCTCGCCGGCGGTGAGGACATCGCCGAGCGCATCGCGCTGGTCCGCGCGCGCGGCGGGGGCGCGATCGAGGCGCCGCGCGATCCGGGCTCGTTCCTGGTGCTCGCGAGCCGGCATCGCCTGCTCGCCACCGAGGTCAACGATCGGTTCACCGACTCGGTCGCCGAGCTCGATCCGCACGCGCTGTGGGCCCAGCTGCGGCGCTGGACGCACCGGGTCGCGCCGCTGCGCTTCATGGCGCTGCGCGAGACCCGAGCTTCGGTCCGGGCCGCCGCCATGCCCGGCATGCTCGAGACCGACGGGGCGATGATCACGGCGCTCGAATCGGTGATCGCCGAGCGCGCGGCCCGGGCGGCGCTGCTCGCGGCGGCCGAGCCCGCGCGGCGCTGGTTCGGCGACCTCGGTGGCGACCCGCTCGAGCTCGACCTCGCGCGGATCGACGCGGCGGTCAGCTGGGCGGCCGAGCTGCGCCTCGCGTTCGATGCGGTCCAGATCGCGCGCGGCGATTCGGGGCGCGCCGCGGCCTGGCGCGCGCTGGTCGCGCAGGTCGCCGCCAACCCCGCGGCCGATACGCCGGCGGGCGGCGAGCTCGGCGCGTTCTCGCGGCTGTCCGACGCCGCGCTGCGCTGGCGCGCGGCGCTCACGGCGCTCGCCGAGGCCACGGGGATCGAGAGCGCGGTCCTCGGCGTCGGCGCCGACCACCTCGCCGCGCTCGGCCAGCAGGTCGAGTCGCTGCGCGCCAGCCTCGACGGTATGCGCGACTGGGTCGCGTTCCATGGCGCGCGCGAGGCCGCGCGGTCCGCCGGCATCGGGCCCGCCGTCGCGGCGATCGAGCGCGGTGACCTCGCGGCCGGCGAGCTGGCGGCCGCGTGGGAGCGCGCGACGCTCCTGGCCTGGGCCGACGCCGAGCTGGCCGCCACGCCGGCGCTCGCCCGGTTCCACGGGGCGGCGCACCACGCCCACGTCGCGGCGTTCGCCGACCTCGACCGCGCGACGTTGGCGCTGATGCGCTCGCGGGCGCTGGTCAGGCTCGCCGAGCGCGTGCCGCGCGTTGCCGCCGAGCGGGGCGGCGAGCTGGGCGTGCTCCTGCGCGAGATCCGCAAGCAGCGCGGCCACCGCCCGCTGCGCCGGCTGTTCCGCGACATCCCCAACGTGCTGCCGCGCCTCGCGCCGTGCTTCCTGATGTCCCCGCTGTCGGTCGCGCAGTACCTCGATCCGGCGCTGCCGCGGTTCGACGTCGTCGTGTTCGACGAGGCCTCGCAGCTGCAGACGGCAGATGCGATCGGCGCGCTGGCCCGCGGCAACGCCGCTGTCGTCGTCGGGGACTCGCGCCAGCTGCCGCCGACCCGGTTCTTTGCCCCCGGCGCGTTCGGTGCGCCCGGCGACGAGCTCGACGAGCTCGACGACGCCGCGTTCGCGGACCCCGGCGATCTCGAGAGCGTCCTCGACGATTGTGTCGCGGCACGACTGCCCGAGCTCCGGCTGGCCTGGCACTACCGCAGCCGCCACGAGGACCTGATCGCGTTCGCCAACCAGCGCTACTACGGCGATCGCCTCCAGGTGTTCCCGGCGGCAGCGAGCGCGCCGGACCTCGGCATCTCGTGGCGCCGCGTCGACGGCGTGTACGACCGCGCCGGCACGCGGCAGAACCGCGCCGAGGCCGAGGCCGTGGTCGGCGAGGTCCTCGCTCGCCTGCGCGACCCCGCGCACAGCGCGCGCTCGATCGGTGTGGTCACCCTCTCGCTCGCGCAGCGCGAGCTGATCGAGGACCTGCTCGACGAGGCCCGCGCACGCCAGCCCGAGCTCGATCGGTTCTTCGAGCTGTCGATCGAGTCTTCGGCGGAGCGTCCCGAGCCGGTCATCGTCAAGAACCTCGAGGCGATCCAGGGCGACGAGCGCGACGTCGTGCTGGTCTCGATCGGCTACGGCCCCGACGCCAGCGGCGCGCTCTCGCTCAACCTCGGCCCGCTCTCGCAGCGCGGCGGCGAGCGCCGGCTCAACGTCGCGATCACCCGCGCGCGCGAGCAGCTGATCCTGGTCTCCAGCGTCGACCCCGAGGACCTCTCGGCCGCGAATAGCCAGGGCGTCCAGGACCTCGCCGCGGTCCTCGCCTTCGCGCGCGCCGGCGGCGGCGCCTCTCGCGCCCAGACGGCGATGGCTGCGCCGTCTCCTCGCGCAGCGACGAGCGCCCGGGCGACCGAGGATGTCGCGACCGCACCGGTCGTCACCGCGGTCGATGATGCGACGACGCGCCCGGTTGCGGTGTCCGTCGACTGGAACGCGAGCAGCCCCGTGGCCGCCGCGCTCGACGGCGTCTCGCCGAGCGCGGGCACGGTGAGCAGCGGGTCGACAAGCACGATCGCGCTCGAGGTCGTGCCCGACGCGGCGGTGCCCGACGCGGCGGTGCCCGATGAAGCGCCGCCGGCGAGCCCGATCACCGCGGCGATCGCGCGCGCGCTGGCGCAGCGCGGCTGGACCCTCCGCCACCAGGTGGGCTGCGGTGCCTACAAGGTCGATCTCGCGGTCGTCGATCCCAATGCGCCCGAGCGCTACGTGATGGCGATCGAGACCGACGGCGACGCATACGCAAGCGCAACAACCGCCCGCGACCGCGATCGCCTGCGCGCCCAGGTCCTGGGCCAGCTCGGCTGGCGCACGCACCGGATCTGGTCGCTCGACTGGTGGGCGGACGCCGAGCGCGAGACCCAGCGCGCGCACGGCGCGATCGTGACCGCCGTGGCGGCGACGCGGCAGCGCCGGCCGATCGCGGCTGTCGGGGATGCGCGCGTGGCCCGGGCGACGTCGGCGACATCGGCGACCTCGGCGCGTGCCGGCGCAATGTTCTCGACCGGACGCGCGCCGCGCGGCACCGCCAGCCCTGGCGACGCCGGATCGGCGGCGACGCGGATCCCGCGCGAGGCCTCCGCCACCGGCTCTGCAGGCTCGACACGCTCGACCAGCTCGACCAGCTCGACCCGCTCGACCAGCTCGACCGGATCGATGAGGAAGCGAATGCCGTCGGCGACGCCATCGAACCGGGTGTCCGATACGTCGTCATCGGGCGCGAAGGCCTCGGATGCGCGAGCGGCTGGTTCGGGACCGGTCGGCGCACGAGCGGTTGGCGCGGGACCGGCCGGCTCGGGGCCGACCGACGCCGTGGCGGCGCTGCTCGCCGATGCGAGCGCGCCGATCGCCGCCGGAAGCGCGCCGGTGCGCATCGCGCGCAACGCGATCGCGATCGGTCCGTACCTGGCGGCGGCGATCCCGGCGGGCCGGCGCGCGCCCGACGATCTGTTCGCGGCGCGCCACGCCGGCGAGCTGGGCAAGATCGTCGACCAGGTGCTCGCGGCCGAGGCGCCGATGCACATGGATGTCCTGGCGCGGCGGGTCGGCGCCTACTTCGGCATCGGCCGGCCCACGCCGCGCGTGACCGAGCAGGTGCGTGCGGCGCTCGCGGGGCGCGGTCGGTGGGGCGAGGAGGACAACATCGTGTGGCGGGTCGATCAGGATCCCGCGGGCGTGCCGGCCGTGCGCGTGGCCGGCCAGGCGGCGTCGGCGCGCCGCGAGATCGACGAGGTGCCGCTGGCGGAGGTGGCGGCTGCGACGCGGATCGTCGTCGAGCGCGCGGTCGGAATCGCAGCCGCGGATCTGGTGCGCGACGCGGCGCGCCTGCTCGGCTTCGCGCGGCTCACCGATCGGGTCGTCCAGCGCGTCGCCTCGGGCGTGCGGCTCGCGGCCCAGCGCGCGCTGATCCGCCTCGACGACGGCAAGGCCACGCTGCCCGACGCGTAGCCGGCGCGCGACGCCCGCGGTAACGTCGGCGCATGACGAGCTCGTACGCGCATGGCACAAGCCAGGTTCCGCTGCTCGGCGAGACGATCGGCGAGACGTTCCGCCGCACCACCGAGCAGTTCCCCGACCGCGAGGCGCTGGTGGTGCGCTCACAGGGCTACCGCGCGACCTATCGCGCGCTGTGGGACGCGGTGACCGAGGTCGCGCGCGGCCTGCTCGCGATGAACATCGAGCGCGGGGATCGGGTGGGCGTGTGGTCACCCAATCGCTTCGAGTGGGTGGTGATGCAGTACGCGACCGCGCGGATCGGCGCGATCCTGGTCAACATCAATCCGGCGTACAAGTCGAGCGAGCTGGGCTACGTGCTGAACCAGGCCGGCGTCGGCGTGCTCGCGATGTCGCGCGGATTTCGCCACAACGACTACGTCGCGATGCTCGCCGAGGTCCGCGCGAGCTGCCCCACCGTGCGCGCGACGATCGTGTTCGAGGACGACTGGCAGCGGCTGATCGCGAGCGGGCGCGACGTGCCGGTCGAGCGGCTGACCGAGCGCGAGGCCACGCTGGCGTTCGACGACGCGATCAACATCCAGTACACGTCGGGCACGACCGGGTTCCCCAAGGGCGCGACGCTGTCGCACCACAACGTGCTCAACAACGGCTACTTCATCGCGCGCACGCTCAACTACACAGACCGCGATCGGGTGTGCGTGCCGGTGCCGTTCTATCACTGCTTCGGCATGGTGATCGGCAACCTGGCATCGGTGACCTGCGGCGCGTGCGTCGTGGTCCCGGGCGAGGCGTTCGATCCGCTGCTCGTGCTCGAGACCGTGGCCACCGAGCGCTGCACGTCGCTGTATGGCGTGCCGATGATGTTCATCGGCGAGCTCGAGCATCCGACGTTCGCGTCGCACGATCTGTCGTCGCTGCGCACCGGTGTGATGGCCGGCTCGTCGTGCCCGATCGAGGTCATGCGCGCCGTGCAGTCGCGGATGGGCATGCGCGAGGTGACGATCTGCTATGGCATGACCGAGACCTCGCCGGTATCGACCCAGAGCGCGGTCGACGACCCGCTCGACAAGCGGGTCACCACCGTCGGGCGCGCGCACCCGCATGTCGAGATCAAGATCGTGGACCCGGCGACCGGCCGGGTCGTGCCACGCGGGACCAGCGGCGAGGTCTGCACGCGCGGCTACAGCGTGATGCTCGGCTACTGGAACGACGAGGCGGCGACGCGCGCGGCGATCGACGCCGGCCGCTGGATGCACACCGGCGACCTCGGGACGATGGACGACGAGGGCTACGTCAATATCGTCGGACGCATCAAGGACATGATCGTCCGCGGCGGCGAGAAGATCTTCCCGCGCGAGGTCGAGGAGTACCTCCACACGCACCCCGGGATCGCCGAGGCGCAGGTCGTCGGCGTGCCCAGCGTCCGCTACGTCGAGGAGGTGATGGCGTGGGTGCGGCCCAAGGCCGGGGCGACGCTGACGCCCGAGGAGCTGACGGCGTTCTGCACCGGCAAGATCGCCACGTTCAAGATCCCGCGCTACTGGAAGATCACCAACGAGTTCCCGATGACCGTGACCGGGAAGATCCAGAAGTTCAAGATGCGCGAGATCGCGATCGCCGAGCTCGGCCTCGGAGACGCCGCCGCGATCCGCACCGCGTGAGTCGGCGGCCGCGGCTGGTCACCGCTTGTGGATCACGAAGCTGACCGTGAACTGACAGGGCAGGGTGCCGAACAGCCCGCACTGCGTGCCCGCGCAATCGATGGTCGCGGCCTGCTGCCCGGTGCCGTGGCTGGCATCGCCGAGCGTGCCGGTCACGGTGCCATGGATGGTCAGCACGGCGTCGATGCTGGGCCGGTTGTCTTCGACGAACGCGACGCGGTTGGGGCAGCTGAACGCCGCGCCGCTCGAGCTGCAGGTGAACGGTGCGGTGCCGTCGCCGGGGACGATGCGAAAGCCGCTCGACGCGACCTGATCGATGACGAAGTCGCCGCCCTCGAAGTGCGTGATGTCGTTTCGGCACGTGCTCGAGACCGGCATGGTCTCGCTGTAGGTCCAGAGCCCGCCGCTCGGGGACACGGTCGGGCCGCCCGAGCCGCTGCCCGATCCACTTCCGGATCCGCTGCCCGAGCCGCTGCCGCTGCCGGAGCCGGATCCGGTGCCCGACCCGCTGCCGTTCCCGGAGCCGTTGCCGTCGTCGTCGCCATTGTTGTTCACCGTGCACGCGGCTGCGATCGCGAGGGCGCAGCCAAGGAATGCCAGACGTTTCATGGAGCCTCCTGAACGGCCATGCGGACTGCCTCGCAAGCCGCGCGCCGCGCGCAACTGCGCGATGTCGCGTGCCCTCGGAGATTCCTGGACAGTTCGTCGACGGTTCAGTGCGCTTCGCGGACCTTTCAGCGCGCGCGGCCGGCAATCCATCGCCGACGGCGCTCGCGTATGCTGGTCGCTTCGTATGACCACCGATGTTTCACCGGCCGATGACCGGGCCCCTCGTACCCCCACGGGCGCGCGAGCGCCCTACGTGCTCGCGGGCGTGATCGCGGCCGTCCCGCTCCTGGTGCTCGGCGCCGCGGCGCCGGGTGGCGACAGCTGGCGCTGGCTCGAGCTTCCGGCGCGCATGACGTTCATCGCCGCTGCGCTGGGGATCGCCGCGTGCTTTGCACGATCGCGCGGCACGGCCGTGCTCGTGCTCCTCGGCACGGCGGCGGCCGCATTCCTCTGGGAGCTGGTCCACGAGTACCTCGGGCTCAAGGGGCTCGGTCGCATGGATCTGTTCCGCGACGACCTGCATCTGATCGCGTCGAACACGCTGCAGCTGCTCGCGCCCTGGCTCGTCGGCACGCTCTACGCCGCGCTCGCGTGGCTCGCGACCTCGCCGGCGGAGGACGGTGTCCGCGCCCAGGTGCGCGCGGCGCTGTGGCTCGCCGCGGTCGGCCTCGTCGCGATCGTGCTCACGCTGCAGAACATGAGCTGGCTCACCCTCGAGAACCTGGGCCAGCGCGGCACGTTTCGCAGCAGCGCTTCATGGCCGGACACCAAGATCCTGTCGCTGATCGTCGCGCTGCTCGCGCTCGTCGCCGGCGCCGCCATGGCGCTGCGCGCCTGGCGCTCCGTGCCGCCGCGACCCAGGCTGCCGACCGCGACGCTGCGCGAGTGACGCACACAGGGTGAACGCGGCGTCAGCGCGCGGCCAGCATGCGCACGCGGCGGCGGGCCTCGTCCGCGAGCTCGACGGAGGCGCGCTCGGCGGAGTCGGCCGGCAAGCCGGCAGCGCGCGCGCGCGCGTCATCGAGCTTGCCGCCGAGGATCGCGTCGAGCACCCCGGCGAGCACGGCGTAGTGCGTGGGCCCCGCGGCGACGCGCTCGAACGCCGCGATCGCGGTGGCGCGATCGCCGCCCAGCCTGGCCTGGCGGCCGGCGATGCAGCGCAGCCGCGCGGCCGGCGCCGCGGCCTGCGGCGAGTCACCGAAGTAGATCGCCATCGCCCAGCGCAGATCGAGCCACATCCGCTCGCGCGGCGTCAGATCGAGCCGCTGCGCGCGCTCGATGGTCTCGGCTGCCCCGGCCATGTTGCCGTCGATCACCTGGCGTGCGGCGTTCGCCACCAGCGGCCACATGGCCCGCACGGGGGTCCGGCTCATCAGGTCCATCGCCTCGGCGAGATTGCGGCTCGTGGCGACGTCCTTGGCGTCATATCCGAGCGTGAGATCGAGGACCGGCAGTGGAAACCCGGGGTCGCGGGTGTGGGCTTCCTGGGACAGCGCGCTCGCGCGTTCCCAGCGCAGCAACAGCATCTCGTGCTGCGCGCGCCGCCACAGCCGCCACGCCTCCGCGTCGTGCGCGCCCACGTCAGCGAGGTCCTCCGCGCTGGGATGGCGCAGCGGCGCGGGCACGTGGTGCTCGACAATGCGCCGCGCCGCCGCGAGCGCGACCTCGCGCGGCGTGGGCGCCTCCAGGGTCTCGCCGGCGATCATGAGGCGGATGCGCCCCGACGGCGTTCGGGGCGCGAGCCGGCTCGCCACGACCACCGCGTCGGCCGGAGCGTCGCCAGCGGCGCTCGCGCGATCGGGCGTGGCGACCTCGACGTCGAGGCCCCAGGCATCGACGAGCTCGTCGGCCACGAGGCGCTGCACGGCCGCGCCGAGCCAGCGTTCTCCGGCGGGGAGCGCCGTCGTGTCCACTGCCGCCACGATGATGTGCGGCGCGGTCGCGACCGGTACCGGCTCCTCGCCGCCCGCGACCGCGAAGATGGCCACCGCCCCGACGACCACACCCACTGTGAGCAGTGACACTCGCTTCAACCCCCACCTACCAGCCGGCTTTGCTGTGCGCGCGCGGCCGGTCGCCGAGGCGGGCTTGTCGGGCGACCCCACCGGGGCGAGCACGCCGGGGGCCGGTGGCGCGAGCGCATCGAGTCGGACGACGATGGCGGCGGCGTCGCGCGGTCGCGCGTCGGGCGAAGCGGCCAGGCAATCGCGGATCAGCGCGGCGAGATCGGCGGGGAGCGGGGCGAGCTGGGTCTCGAGGTCGGCGGCCGCAAGCTCGGCGGCCGGCGCGCCCGGCGACGACGGTGATTGCGCGGCGTTCGGCGGCCGTCGCCCGGTCGCGAGCACGAACGCGAGCACCCCCAGCCCATAGACGTCGGTGCGCGCGTCGAGCGGAGCGCCGGTCGCTTGTTCGGGCGCCATGAAGCCGCGCGTTCCGGCGACGTCCTGCGGGCCGCTGCCGAGGGCGTGGCGCTCGCCGGCGATCCCGAAATCGGCGACCACCGCGCGCCCGCGCGCGAGCAGCACGTTCGACGGCTTCAGATCGCGGTGGATCACGCCCGCGGCGTGGGCGGCCGACAGCCCGCTCGCGACGTCGCGCAGGATGCGGCGCGCCTGCGCCGGCTCGATCGGACCGCGCGCCAGCCGCGCCGAGAGCGGCTCGCCGGCGATGTGCTCCATCGTGATGAAGCAGCCGTCGGCGGTGTCCTCGAGGTCGTGGAGGCGGCAGACGTTGGGGTGCGTCACCATGCGCGCGACGCGGACCTCGTTGCGGAAGAATGCGAGCTTGGCCGGATCGTGGGCGATGCGCGGGTGGAGGCGCTTGAGCGCGATGTCGATGTCGAGCGCGAGGTCGCGCGCGCGGTACACGACGCCCATGCCGCCGACGCCGACCAGCTCGAGGATCCGGTAGCGTCCGGCGAGCTCGACGCCCGGCGCCAGCGCACCCGGCGCCACCTCGGGAGGCGCGCCGCCGCGGATCGTCGGCGCATGAAGATCGGGCACCATCACATCCCCAGCTCGCGCATGCGCAGCTGGAGCCCGCGCCTCGACACCTGGAGCTGAGCCGACATCGCATCGAGGTCGCCTTCGGTCGCGTCGCGCGACGCCGCGAGCTCGTCGCGCTCGAGGTCGCGCGCCTTGCGGATCGTCGGGCAGCGATCGATCAGCGCATACAGCGTCGTCTTCGAGATGCCGAGCGCGGACGCCGCGGCGCCGGTCTTCCAGCGCTGGGCGGCCAGCGTCGCGATCAGGACATCGTCGGTGATCTCGCGCGGCGCGGCGGTGAGCACCGGCTCGGGCAGCGGCGCGCCGAGCGGGGCGAGCGCGGTGGCGAGCGCGACCGCGCCGGTGCGGCCGTGGATCGCGAGGTGGCGCGCGGTGTTGGCCAGCTCGCGCACGTTGCCCGGCCACGGGTGGCGTACGAAGGCGCGGATCGCGGCGGTCGGCAACCACGGCGGATCGCCGGGGGCGAGCGGCGGCCGCGCGGGCAGGTCGCGCGCGACGAAGTGGGCGAGCAGGCGGCCGATGTCGTCGGGGCGCTCGCGCAGCGGCGGCACGGACACGCGATAGCCGGCGAGCCGGTGATAGAGCTGCGGCCGGAGCTCGCCGGCGTCGGACAGGTCGGCGTCGCTCGCGGCGACCACGCGCACGTCGACGCGGCGCGCGCCGTCGCCGCCGACCGGGCGGATCTCGCCGGTCTCGAGCGTGCGCAGCAGCATCGCCTGGACCTCGGCCGGCGCGTCGGCGATCTCGTCGAGGAACAGCGTGCCGCCGTCGGCCTCGGCGAACAGCCCCGGGTGGGCCCGCTCGGCGCCGGTGAACGCGCCGCGCGCGTGACCGAACAGCTGCGCGGCGGCCATCGCGGGCGCGAGCGTCGCCATGTTGATCGCGACGAACGGCGCGCTCGCGCGGCGGCTCTGCTGGTGGAGCGCGCGCGCCACGTGCTCCTTGCCGCAGCCGGTCTCGCCGGCGATCAGCACCGGCACGTCGAGCGCCGCGACCCGGGCGATGTCATCGCGCAGCGCATCGAGCGCCGAGCTCGCGCCGACCAGATCGCCCGTCGCGACCGCGCGCGGCGGGCGGCGCACATGGAGCAGCAGCGCGACCCGCCCGGCGAGCTCGAGCACGACGCCGCGGGCGAGCGCCGCCGCGGGCAGCTCGATCGTCCCGGCCGGTGCACCGTCGACGACGAGCTCGGCGATGTCGGGCGCCGCGATCCGCACGCCGCCGCCCGGCAGCGCCGCGATCGCGATCGGCGTGCGACTCAGGTGCGGATCGCCGAGCGGTGCGCGCTGCGCCGTCCCCGGGGCGGCGAGCTCGGGCTCGAGGCGCGACAGCCGCGCCGGCAGCAGCGCGACGTTGCCGATCCGCTCGCTGATCGGATGCCACAACACGGTGAGCCACGGCGCGACGGTCTCCGCGGTCGCCGCCGGTCCCCTCGTCGGTCGAATCGTCGTGTCATCGACGCGCAAGTCACAGGTCATGACGACATCGTAGGGCGCATCGGCGCCGAACGGTTCAGTCGATCGCGGCCGACCGTGAGCGCCGACACGAGCGGCGTGATGTCGATGCGATGTCGACGTGTTCGCCCGTTGCCGTACGTTCCCGCTACACCGCGCGCAACGTCACCCGGCGCGCGACGCGCTCGGGCTGCTCGGGCCAGTCGGGCTTGCGCAGATACTGCAGCAGGCCGGCCGCGAACCCGACCCCGTGCGACGCGTGCAGCACCGGAAACATCGCCCACACCAGCGGGATCGCTGCGGCGCCCACGCGATTGCCCACGCGCACCGCCTCGGCGCCGGTCGCGAGCGCATACGTCGCGAACGCGATCGGCGCGATCGGCCAGAGCGGCGGCAGCGCGATCAGCGCGGCGGCGCCCGCGACCATCGCGAACGGCGCGAGCGGCCGCAGATTCGGGAACGAGCCCAGCTTGAGCAGCGTGCGCGCACGGCCGCGGCCGTACTTGTAGTACTGGCGCGCGAGGCTCTCGAACGAATCTCGCGGGAAGTAGTGCACGACGATGTCGCGCGACAGGTAGATCTGTCCGCCGCTGTCGAGGATGCGCTGGTTGAGCTCGGCGTCCTCGTTGGTGATCGCGCACGGATCCCACAGGCCCACGGTCTCGAACACGCGGCGGCGGAACGCGCCGAGGAACACGGTGTCGACGAAGCCCTCGGCGTCTGCCGAGCGATACTTCGCGCCGCCCACGCCGAGCGGGCTCGCGAGCGCGGCGCACAGCGCCTTCTGGAAGAACGACTTCGCCTTCGCGCGCTGCGCGCCGCCGACGTTATCGGCGCCGGTCTGCTCGAGCGTCTCGACGCACTTGCGCACGTAGTCGGGCGCGTACTCGCAGTGGACGTCCATGCGGACGAGGATGTCGCCGGTCGCCTGCTTGACGAGCAGCCCGAGGCCCGCGGCCTGCAGGCGCGCCGGGTTGTCGACCATGTGGATCCGCGGATCGGCCGCCGACAGCTCCGCGAGGATCTCGCGCGTGCGATCGGTCGAGCGCCCGTCGGCGACGAGGATCTCGATCAGCTCGCGCGGATAGTCCTGGGCCTGAACGCTCGCGATGCAGGCCTCGATGTAGCGCTCCTCGTTGTACGCGGGCATCGCGATCGTGACGCGCGGTTGCATGGGGACATCGTAGCGCGCCTTGCGCGCGCGCTGGAGTCCACCCCCCGCACTGCGTGCAACGTGGCGCCGTGAGGCGAGCGGCAAGGTGAGGCGCCGCGCCGCGCTGTGGCGCCGTGGCTCACCGGCGCTCGCCGCCGCGATCAGACGTTGAACAGGAAGTGCATGATGTCGCCGTCCTGGACGGCGTAGTCCTTGCCTTCCATGCGCAGCTTGCCGGCGGCCTTGATCGCCGCCTCGCTGCCGGCGCGCTCGAGGTCGGCGATCGAGTAGACCTGGGCGCGGATGAAGCCCTTCTCGAAGTCGGTGTGGATGACGCCCGCGGCCTCGGGAGCGAGCGCACCCTTGCGGATCGTCCACGCGCGGATCTCCTTCTCGCCTGCCGTGAAGTAGGACTGCAGCCCGAGCAGCCGGTAGCACTCGCGCGCCAGCGTCGCGAGCGCGGGCTCGGTGAGCCCGTACGACCCCAGGAGCTCCGCGCGGTCGGCCGGCCCGAGCTCGGCGAGCTCCGCCTCGACCTTGCCGCACAGGATCACCACGCCGGCGCCCTCGGCCGCGGCGCGCGCCTTCACCGCATCGCTCCAGGCATTGCCGCGCGGCAGATCGGACTCGCCGACGTTGCAGCAGTACAGCACCGGCTTGGCCGTGAGCAGCCCGAACGTCGCGACCTGCTTCCTGTCGTCGTCGGACAGTGTGAGCGAGCGCGCCGGTTTCCCGGCCTGCAGGTGGGCGTGCACGCGCTCGGCGAACGCGAGCTCGGTCTTGCCTTCCTTGCTCCCGGTCTTCGCCGCGCCCTGCGCCTTCTTCACGCGCTTCTCGGCGGTCTCGAGATCCGCGAGCGCGAGCTCGAGATCGATGATGTCGATGTCGCGCATCGGATCGACGGACCCCGAGACGTGGATCACGTTGGGATCCTCGAAGCAGCGAACCATCATCAGCACCGCGCTGGTCTCGCGGATGTTGGCGAGGAACTTGTTGCCGAGTCCCTCGCCCTGCGAAGCGCCTGCCACCAGCCCGGCGATGTCCACGATCTCGACGACCGCAGGAATCACTTTCTGCGTTTTGATGTGGTGCTCGATACGCTGCAAACGCTCGTCGGGAACGGGCACGATTCCGATGTTCGGGTCGATGGTGCAGAACGGATAGTTAGCGGCCTCGGCTTTGCCTGCTGTAAGCGCATTGAACACAGTGCTCTTACCTACATTGGGAAGACCGACGATCCCGACCGAAAGCGCCATGGGTGCAGATGCCTACCTCGGAATACGCTGTCGAGGCAAGGCAGCGTGATACCGCAGCAAAGTTGGTAGCTGCCAGATTCGCCGAGTCGTCGGATATGGCAAGGTCGGAACCGCATGATTCGCGCGCTTGCGCTGATGTTCGCCGCGGTCGCGGCGGGCGTTGGCTGTGGAGACAACTTCGAAGCGCCGGCGCTCCCCCCCGAGCAGCTGTTCGTCAAGCTGCGCCTTCTGCCTGGGGTGACGGTCGAGGAAGCCCCGACCAATCAACCTGGCCTTCACTACTACATCCTCCATTTCACGCAGCCGATCGACCACCAGGACCCGAGCCTGGGCAGCTTCCAGCAGCAGGTCGCGCTGCTGCACCGCGACGACCGCGCCAAGGCGCCGATGATCATCTACACCTCGGGCTACGACGAGTCCACGGGCGATGATCCGGTCGAGCTGACGCGGCTGCTCGACGCGAACCAGGTCTCGATCGAGCACCGGTTCTTCGGCACGTCGCGCCCCGAGCCCGCCGACTGGACCAAGCTGACCATCGAGCAGATGGCCGCCGACGAGCACGCGATCATCGAGGCGCTGCACACGATCTACGCCGGCGCGTTCATCACGACCGGCGGCTCCAAGGGCGGCATGACCGCCGTCTTTCACCGCCGGTTCTATCCCGACGACGTGGACGGCACGGTCGCCTATGTCGCGCCGATCTCGTTCGGCGCGCCCGATACCGTGCGCTATTCAGGGGTCCTCGACGCGATCGGCCCGGCCCCGTGCCGCGAGGCCGTGCGCGCCGCCGCGACGCGCATGCTGTCGGCGCGCCGCGAGGCGATGTACTTGCACGCCGAGGACCAGACCCAGCACCGCTACACGCGCATCGCGCTCGGGGCTGCGGTCGAGTCCGCGATCGTCAACCTCGAGTGGACGTTCTGGCAGTACGCTGGCGTGGACCGCTGCGGCGATGTGCCCAAGGCCGACGCCACCGACGAGCAGCTGTTCGCGTTCCTCGATCAGTTCTCGCCGGTGTCGGACCACGACGACGACAAGATCGCGGAGTTCGAGCCCTACTACTACCAGTCGTACAACCAGCTCGGCTTCCCCGACGCGGGCGCCACGTATCTCGCGCCGTTTCTGTATTACTCCGAGGACGAGTACGCCGGCGAGCTGCCGACCCCCGAGGAGCCCGAGTACGACTCCGACTCGATGCGCGACATCGACTTCTTCGTCGAGAATCACTCCAGTCGCCTGCTGTTCATCTACGGCCAATGGGATCCATGGACCGGCGGGGAGTTCCTGATCGGCAAGTCGAAGGACTCGGCGGTGCTGTATCAGCAGAAGGGCACGCACATGGCGCGCATCGCGTTCCTCGACTTCGGCGACCAGGAGATCGCGCTGACCAAGCTCGAGGCGTGGACGGGCGTGCAGCCGCAGTTGTCGCGCCTGCAGGGCCGCGCTGCCGCGAGCGAGGTCGTCGCGCGCACCGCCGGGCACCCGGTACGGATGCCGCCCGTGGGCCGCGCCGTCCGCGCCCTCAAAGCGCGAAAATAAACTATCTTTTGCGGCATGACCGATCGCCGCGTCGTCCTCGTCACCGGGTCCACCGATGGCATCGGCCGCGCAACGGCGCGCGCGCTGGCGGCCGGCGGGATGCATGTGGTCGTGCACGGCCGCAGCAAGGCCCGGGTCGACGCGGCGCTGGCCGGGCTGACCGCCGAGCTGCCGGGCGCCGAGCTCGAGGGCGTGGCGTTTGACCTGGCGTCGCCGGCGGCGGTGCGGCGCGGCGCCGAGGAGCTGCTCGGCCGGCTGCCTGCGCTCCACGTGCTGATCAACAACGCCGGGATCTTCGCCGAGGAGCGCCTGGTCACCGACGATGGCATCGAGCTGACGTTTGCGGTCAACCACATCGGGCCGTTCCTGCTCACCCAGCTGCTCGCGCCACGGCTCGAGGCGAGCGCCCAGACCGCGCCAACGGCCGGCCCGTCGCGCGTCATCAACGTGTCCTCGATCGCGCACACGCGAGGCCGCCTCCACCTCGACGACCTCACGCTCGCCAAGGGCTGGACCGGCTACGCCGCGTACGCGATGTCCAAGCTCGCCAACGTGATGCACGCGCTGCTGCTCGCCGAGCGCCACCCGGCCGACAAGCTCGTCGCCTACAGCCTGCACCCCGGGACGACCGGGACCAAGCTCCTGCGCCAGGGCTTCGGGCCGATCGCCGGGGCGTCGGCCGAGACCGGCGCGCGCACGCAGGTCCGGCTCGCCGGCGAGGAGGAGGTCAGCGCGCCGTCGGGGAGTTACTTCAGCGAGGGCGTGCAGGGCCAGCCGTCGCCGACCGCGCGCGACCCGGCGCTGCGCGCGGCGCTGTGGGACGCGTCGCTGCGGCTGGCGAAGCTGTGATGCGATGACCGACGAACCGGGGGCGATCGCGGCGTTGATCGCGGCGGGCGACGACCGCACTGCGTTCGACCAGCTACGCACGGGGCTGGGCTGGCCCGCCGGCAAGGCGATCTCGCCCGCCGAGCTGCCGCACTGGCTGGCGCTGCTCGCCGAGCTCGCGAGCCGGCGCGGGGCAGGGCCGCTCGCCGACCTCGCCGACGCGGCTGTCCGCGATCCGGACAGCCCCGACCGCCTGTACGACCTCGGCTACGCGCTGATCGACGCGGGCGCGCCGGCGATCGCCGCGGCCGTGCTGTGGCGCTGCCTCGCGCTGGTCGGCGACAGCGAGGAGGTCGTGTGCGAGCTGATCTCGGCGCTCGAGAGCGCGCTCGCGTACTCCGACGCGGTCGCCGTGCTCGAGGGCCACGCGGCGCTGCGTGCGCGCAGCTTCCTGTGCCAGTACCTCTATGCGTTCAACGGGGCGATGGCGGGCCGGCTCGACGTGACGCGCGCGGCGCTGACCCAGCTCGTGCCCGACTCCGACGAGACCACCGGCCTCTACGACACGATCCGCGGCATCGTCGAGCGCGCGGACCGGGTCGACGGCGCGTGCGCGCTCGACGCGAGCGACCTGCGCGGCTGGCACTACGTGCTGACCGGCGGGCTCGTGCTCCACCAGTCGCCGTACGGCTTCGACGAGCCGATGCACGGCCGCTATGCGTGGCTGGCCGATTCGCTGCCTCGGATCGCCACCGGGCTCGACCGGCTCGCCGAGCTGATCGCGCCGCTCGAGGTGCCATGCGTGTACGCGCCGCCGGGCCGCGACCACGAGATCATCGCACTCGCCGCGGGCCAGCGGCTCGGCCTGCCGGTGGCGCCGTGGCCGGCGGTCGGCGTCCCTGCGCCCGGGCTCGTCGTGCTCTACGACCTCGCGGGGCTGCCCAGCGCGGAGGTACCGCGGCTCCTCCAGCGCCGCGCGGGCCAGATCGTGTTCGCGCACGCCTCGCCGTGGACCACCGACAGCCCGCTGGCGCCCGACGTCACGACCCTGCTCTACCAGACCCTCGTGCCGCCCTGGGGCGCGCACGCGATCGTCGATCCGGACAGCCACCGGGTCAGCGAGGCCGCGCCCGACGAGCGCTCGGCCGAGGCGATCGCACAGGACATCGCCGCCAGCCCCGGGCTCGATGCGACCGAGCTGGCCGCCGAGCAACCGGCCGCCTGGGCGGCGCTCGTCGCGCGGGCCTGGCCACTGCGGCCCGGCACGCGCTCGCGGCTGTGGGCCGGCGGCCCGGTCCCGTCGAGCCGATTCACCTAGGCGAGCGAATGCGAGCCGTCTTTTCCGATCGAGGCGACGGAGACCGTATGCCAATACGGTCTCCTGGCAGGCCGAAGCCCGCGCCCGTGGTACCCTGGCGCCGTGTGAAGAAGATCCTGGTGGTCGAAGATGACCCGGTGAACCAGATGATCCTGATGGATTTTCTGGCCGCCAATGGTTACGAGACCGTGGCGGCCTCGAGCGGGCCCGAGGGCATCGAGCGCTTCGAGCGTGAGGCGCCGGACCTCTTGCTGGTCGATATCCAGCTCCCGCGCAAGAACGGGTTCGAGCTGCTCCGCGACATCAAGGGCCGGCCGGACGGCAAGTCGACGCCGATCCTCCTCATGAGCGCGGTCTATCGCGACCAGGACCAGTCGAACCGCACGATCCAGCTCGGGACACTGGCCGATGGCTACCTGAGCAAGCCGTTCGATCTGGTGCAGCTGCTCGCGCAGGTGCGCCAGCTGCTGGGCGAATCGCCGTAGCGCGCGCCATGCGGGTACGCGCAGCGCTGGCCGAGCTCGTGGCCTCGGTCGCCGAGATGGCGGCCCCCGCGCACCGCAAGAAGCTGGTCTACGGCATCTGGTCGGGCTACGCGATCGCCGCCGGCTTCGCGATCCTCGCGGTCGCGACCTCGGTGTTCGAGCTCACGCCGTGGCGCGGCGTGTACTTCCTGCTCGTCGGCGTCAAGCTGGTCACCAACAGCGTCGCGTGGCTCGCGCTGTCGCGCCAGCGCCTGGTGCTGCTCACCCAGGGCATCAACACCGGGACCGACATCGCGCTGCTCACCGCGGTGATCTACTTCACCGGCGGCCCGGGTAGCCCGCTCCTGGCGACCTACGTCATCGCGACCGCCGTGCTGTCGCTGCTCGCCAACCTGAGCGTGACGATCCTCGCCGCGCTGTTCATCCTGGTCTGCTACGCGGTGCTGATGGGACTGATGACCGCCGGCGTGCTGCCGCCGCAGCCGGTGCCGGGGTCGCCGGGGCAGATCCCGTCGCTCGGCGCGGCGCTGACGTCGATCGGGTTCTGCGCGATCGTCGTCGGGGTGCCGGCGGTGTTCTCGGCCGCGACGCTGCGCGTGCTGCGGGCGCGCGAGGCGGCGCTCCAGAAGCGCACCGCGCAGCTGATCCAGACCGCGACCCAGCGCAGCCAGTTCGTGGCGTCGATGACGCACGAGTTGCGCACGCCGATCCATGGCGTGCAGGGCCTGGCCGACGTGATCGCCACCGGCATCTACGGCCCGGTCACCGACAAGCAGCGCGAGGCGTGCGCGTCGATCAAGCGCAGCGCGCACAACCTCTTGTCGCTGATCGACGACCTGCTTGCGCTGACGCGCGCCGAGGCGGGCAAGATCGACGCGCGGCCCGGGGCGGTCGACATCCCCGCGCTGGTCGAGCGGGTCATCGCCTCGGTGTCGTGGATGGTCGGCACCAAGCACCTCGTGCTCGGCGCCGAGATCGAGCCGGACCTGCCGACGGTGTCATCGGACGAGCGCTGGCTGGCGCACGTGCTGGTCAATCTGGTGTCCAACGAGGTCAAGTTCACGCCCGAGGGCGGGCACGTCACGGTGCAGGCGACGCGGCGCAATGAGGCCGTCGCGCTGGCCGTGGTCGATACCGGCATCGGCATCGCGCCCGAGGAGCGCGAGGCGATCTTCGAGCCGTTTCGCCAGGCCGAGCGCGGCGATGCCAAGGGCTACGGCGGGGTCGGCCTCGGGCTGGCCCTGGTCGCGCGGCTGGTCGACCTGCTGGGCGCCACGGTCGAGCTCGAGTCGGTGGTCGGCAAGGGCTCGACGTTTCGCGTGGTGGTGCCGCTCGACTGGCGCGGGCGGCAGACGACGCAGCTGATCCGCCCGCCGCGCCCACCGTCGGCGCCGGACTGACGCGGGGCCGCGTTATGATGCTCGCGTGAAGGTCCTCACCGCGACGGCGGTCTCCGATGCTCCCGCGCCCACGCAGCTGGCGGCGGCGGTGTTGATCGCAGGTAGCTACACGGCGCGTCGGTGGCGCGCGGAGCAGGAGCGGCTCGGGCTGCCGCGCTGAGGCGGCGTTTGGTCGCGGCGCCGACCGACGGTCATCGGTGCCTGGCGAGCCAGGCGCGCGCGGCGTCATCGCGCGCCGCAGATCAGGATCCGGGCGCGCGCTCCGACACCGACGAGGTCGGTTCTACCGCGGTGGTCGCTGCTGTGCCGGAGGCCACGGCCCGGGCCACCGGGGGCGGTCGCCGCGAGGCGCTGTTGGCCCACTTGCCGAACAGGTAGAGGACCAGCCCGACGAGGCCGAACGGCGCAATGAACACCCAGCCCACGAAGCCGTCGTGCATGCCGGTGTACGCGAGCGCGAACATCATGCCGACCAGCCACACCGCCATCGCCACCAGATAGCCGGTGATCTGAATCTTGCGCTTGCGGAGCGCCATCTCGAGCTTGTGCAAGAAAAACGCGGCCTCTTCGGAGGACAGCTTCTCGATCGCGCGCGCCAGGTCCTCGTGCTTCTTGGCGTCGAACGCCTGCGCGACGAGCGGATCCTCGACCGGCTTGGTCACGCTGCGAGCCTACCATGGTGCGGTATACACGCCCGGTGCCGATGCATACGCTCAACGATGATCTCGGGCGCACGCTGATGTTCGCGGGGCCGCCGCGGCGCATCGTGTCGCTGGTGCCCAGCGATACCCATAGCGTGATCGCGCTCGGTGCGGCGGACCGCCTGGTCGGCCGCACGACGTACTGCGAGAGCCCCGAGGCGCGCGATGTGCCGACCGTCGGCGGCACCAAGGACGTCGACGTCGATGCCGTGCTCGCGGCCGCGCCCGACCTCGTGATCGCCAACCAGGAGGAGAACACGCGCACCGCGCTCGAGGCGCTCGCGCACCGCGTGCCCGTGCTCGTGTCGCTGCCGCGCCGGGTCGAGCAGGGCATCGCGCACCTCGCGCGGCTCGCGCGCGTGCTCCGCGTCGCCGATCGCGAGCCCGCGCGCTCGCTGATCAAGCGCGGATACGAGATGCGCGGCGCGGCCGAGACGGGCGCCCGCGCGTTCGTACCGATCTGGATGAGCCCGCTCATGACGCTCAACGCGGATACGTTCGGCTCCGATGTCCTCGCGCATGTCGGCATCGGGAACGCGTTCGGCGATCGCCTGCGGCTGTATCCGCTCGCCGCTGATCTCGGCAAGACCGCCGCGCAGGACGCCGCCGGGCGCGACGTGCGCTACCCGCGGGTCACGCTCGACGAGGTCGCCGCGCGCAAGCCCGATCTGGTGATCCTGCCCGACGAGCCGCACGCGTTCAGCGACGACGACGAGCGCACGATCGCCGCCGCGCTGCCGGGCGTGCGCATCGTGCGGGTCATCGGCAAGGACCTGTTCTGGTACGGCGCATGGACGATCGACGCGCTCGATCGCCTCGCGGCGCAGCTCGCGGCCTAACCGGCCGCGGTAGCGGTGTGCGATGATCGTCGACGCACGATGCAGTCCCGCAAGATTCCTCTGTTCACCGGGCTGACCTACAACCTCGTCGAGTGGGGCAGCCAGACGCCGGGCGATCTGACGTTCGTCCTGCTCCACGGCTTCGCCGACCTCGGCGCGATGTGGGCCGACGTCGCCGAGCGCCTCGCGCCGCACGGCCATGTCGTTGCGCCCGACCTGCGCGGCCATGGCGACAGCGACTGGGTCGGCCCGGGTGGCTACTACTACTTCATGGACTACCTGGCCGACGTCGACGATCTGATCGCCCAGGTTGCGCGGCCGCGCGTGGTGCTGGTCGGCCACTCGATGGGCGGCAGCGTCGCCGCGTACTACGCGGGCCTGCGGCCCGAGCGGCTGACGGCGCTCGCACTGCTCGAGGGCATCGGGCTGCCCGACATGTCGATGCGCGACGGTCCGAGCCGCACCTCGGACTGGATCGCGGCCTGGCGCACCGCGCGCGGCAAGGGCAGGCGCATGGCCTCGATCGAGGAGGCGGCGAGCCGCCTGCGCCGGCATGACGACAAGCTCGACGAGGCGCAGGCGCGCCGGTTCGCCGAGCTCGGCACGCGCAAGATCGAGGGCGGCTACACCTGGAAGCACGATCCGCTGCACACGACGGCCGGCCCGCACGCGTTCCGCCTCGACGTGGCGATCAAGTACTGGCAGCGCGTGACCTGCCCGGTGCTGATCCTCGACGGCGCCGATAGCCAGTTCCGCCTGTCGGCCGAGGAGCGCGCGAAGCGCCGCGCGCTGTTCGCGAACCACCGCCACGTCGTGATCGACAACGCCGGCCACGCGATCGCGCGGCATCAGCCGGCGCGGGTCGCCGAGCTGCTCCTCGAGCTGATCGCCTAGCTGCGATCAGCGCGCGGGCAGGGCGGCCAGGTAGGCGCGCAGCGCGGCCGTGAACGCATCGGCCGACCCGGGCTGATGCGTGAAGTACAGCGACGGCTCGATCAGCTCGAGCTCCATCACGCGGGGCTGGCCGCGCTCGTCGCGCGCGAGGTCGATCCGGCCGTACAGGATGCGGTCGGCGAACGGCGCGATCGCGGCCTCGGCGACCGCGCGCTCCTCGGGCGCGATCGGCACGGCGCCGACGATGTGCTCGCCATCCTTGGTGAACCGCGGCGACTTGCGGACCGCATGCGACAGCGCCCCGGCGATCCACATCACCGAGCGCTCGCCGTAGGCCTCGACCGAGGCGAGGTACGGCTGGACCAGCGCGGCGCCGCGCGCCGTCAGCTGCGCCAGGTGCGCGCGTGCCGCCGGATCGCCCGGGGCGAACCGCCGCGCGTCGAGGGACGCCGCGCCGACCTCGGGCTTGATCACGATGCGCGACGCCGCGCGGAGCAGCTCCAGGCCCGACGACGCCGCGATCCCGCGCGCCGTCGCCCCGGTCGCGAGCGGCGCTCCGGCGAGGACCGCGAGCGCGCGCTCCGGGTCCTCGCCGCGCTCGACGAGCAAGGTCGGCGTCACCGGGACGCCGCGCGCGTCGAGCTCGAGCAGGTAGCGCTTCTCCAGATTCGCCAGCACGACCTCGCGCGGGTTGACCAGCGGCGCCGCGCGACTCACGCGGTCGATCCACGCGCGGAACGCATCGACCGCGAGCGGGTAGTTCCACGTCGAGCGAAGCACCGTCGGGACCGGTGCGTCCCAGTCGACGTCGGCGTCATCCCAGCCGACCCAGCGCGCCGCGAAGCCTCCGGCGGTGAGCGCGGCGGCGAGCGGCTGCTCGTCGGGATCGGGCTCGGGCAGCCGCTTGCAGGTCGCGATGCGCAGCGGGATCGCGGTCATGCGAGCGCGGCCAGCAGGTCGGCCAGCAGGTCCTCCTCGTGTTCGAGCCCGACCGACATCCGCAGCAGATCGGGAGGCGTCGGCGTGCTCGGGCCCTCGATGAGGAAGCGATGCTCGATCAGGCTCTCGACGCCGCCGAGCGAGGTCGCCGGGATCCAGACCTTGAGCCGCTGGATCACGCGCTGCGCGCGCTCGACGCCGCCGCCGACCTGGATCGACAGCATGCTGCCGAATCCGCGGCGCATCTGTCGCGCTGCGACCGCGTGCTGCGGATGCGACGGCAGCCCGGGATAGCGCACGGTCACGCCACGCCCGGCGAGCTGCTCGGCGAGGAACATCGCCGTGCGGCTCGACCGCTCGACGCGCGCGAACAGCGTGCGCATCCCGCGCGTCAGGAGGTACGCCTCGAACGGCCCCAGGCACGGCCCCTCGTCGTGGCGGATCTCCTGGATCTGCGCCCACACGTCATCGGAGCGCGCCGCGACCAGGGCGCCCGCGAGCACGTCGGAGTGCCCGGCGAGGTACTTGGTCGCCGCGTGCATGACCAGGTCGGCCCCGAGGGCGATCGGCTGCGAGTGCACCGGCGTCGCGCACGTCGAGTCCACCGCGAGCAGCGCGCCGGCCTCGTGCGCGAGCTCGGCGATCGCCGCGATGTCGGTCACCTCCCACGTCGGGTTGGCGAGCGACTCGACCCAGATCAGCCGCGTGCGCGGGCGCAGGGCGCGGCGCACCGCGGTCAGGTCCGTCGTATCGACGACGTCCATCTCGACCCCCCAGCGCTCGGAGAACTTCTCAAGCCACGCGCGCAGCGTGTAGTAGCCGACGCGCGGCGTGATGATGTGGTCGCCCGGGCGGCAGATCGCACGGATCGCCGCCGTGGTCGCGGCCATCCCCGACGAGAACGTCAGCGCCGCCGTGCCGCCCTCGAGCGCCGCGAGCACGCGCTCGGCGACCACCGGCGTGGGGTTGTCGTCGCGCGCGTAGCTCGGGCCGCGCAGCTGGTACGCCGCGTCGCGCGCATAGGTGGTGGCGAGATGGATCGGCGGGACGATCGCGCCGGTGGTCTCGTCGATCGAATGCAGCGCTTGCGCCGCCAGCGTTTCTGGTTTCACGACGACTTCGGTTGGTTGTCTGCGCGCACCCTACCACGCCACGCTATAACCAGAAGACATGGAACGCCGGGTCGTCATCATCGAAGACGAACGCGATGTCGCGCGCCTGCTCGAGTTCAATCTGCGCGGCGCCGGCTTCGAGGTGTCATCCGCCGCGACGGGCGCCACCGGCCTCACCGCGGTGATGCGCGACAAGCCCGACGTCGTCGTGCTCGATCTGATGCTTCCCGACCAGTCGGGATATGAGGTGTGCAAGCAGATCCGAGCCGACCCGGTGGTCGGTGACGTCGGCGTGCTGATGCTGACCGCCAAGGGCGAGG
>DATIPJ010000504.1:0-30918 GCA_035472155.1 Kofleriaceae bacterium | reverse complement strand
CCCTCTGGCCGACCCTGGTCGGCTACGCGACCCGTCTCGTCGGCGATCGGGCCCTCGCCGAGGACTGCGCCCAGGACGCCCTCATCCAGCTGTTCGGCCAGCTCGACCGCTACGACCGCGAGCGCGACGCCCTCACCTGGGCCCTCACCCTCACCACCTGGCAGTGCCGCACGGCACGCCGCCGCCAGGCACGCCGCAGCGCCCTCTCCAGTCGCCACGACGCCCGCTCCGGTGCAACCGGCGCCTCCCCCGCCGGCTCGTTCCCCGGCGGCTCGTCACTCGGCGGCTCGTCCCTTGGTGGCTCCGCTTCCGGCGGTTCCTCCCTCGAGGGCGGCGCATCGCTCGGCGGCCCCGACGGGTCCTCCTTCGACGGCCGCGCCCTGGTCGAGCATCGCGACCTGGTGCGCGCCGCGCTCGCTGCCCTCGACGACCTCGGCGCGCGCGACATCGAGACCCTCGCGATCGCCATCACCGACGCCGACCGGACGGCAACGCTCGCCCCCGCCACCTTCCGCAAGCGCCTCGAGCGCGCCCTGTCGCGCCTTCGCACCTCCTGGAGGTCCCGCCATGGAACCCTCTGACCGCGCCGCATCCGCGCTCCGGCGAGCGCGGTACGCCTACGAGCGCACGCACCTCGTCGCCGGGATGCGCGGCGTCGCGGTCGCAGCCGCGCTCGCCGCGCTCGCCGTGGGCCTGCACGCGACCTCCTCGACGACCTGGCTCATCGCCGGCATGCTCGCGACGTCGCTCGCCGTGCTCGGCTGGCGCGGCGGCGCGTGGCGGCGCGGCGCCCTCGCAGGCGTGCTCGCCGGCCTGCCGCCCCTGATCGTTCCCAGCATCGTCTTCGCCCTCTCCTACGGCGGCCACTGCCCGAGCTGCGAGCACACGGCCGCCCTCCCCTGCATGATCGCCTGCTTCGGCACCAGCTCGCTCGTGGGCGCCTTCGTCGGCACCCGCGCAGCCGCCGACCCCGCTCCCCGCCGCTTCGCCGTCGCCGCGATCGCCGCGGCCGCGCTCACCGGCCTGCTCGGCTGCGGCACCATCGGCCTGGGCGGCGCCCTCGGCATCGTCGTCGGCCTCGTCGCTGGCGGCCTCACCGGCTGGGTCGTCGCCGCCCGCAGCGCCCACGCCTGAATCAGGTCGGCCAGCTCGCGGTGGGTGCGATCGCTGAAGTCGCGAGCGCCACCTCAGCGTCTCCGCAGCGACCGTCGATAGGCGCGCACTGCCTCCGCCTGCTCGGAATCATCCGTCGAGATCACGATCCTGGCGACCTCGTCGAGATCGAGGCCTGGCAGCGCCGTGCTGCGCGATCGTTCCTCGAATCGACCGCTGACCTGGCGGTAGACCCAGAAGCGACCCTCGATCCAGAACCAGACCTCGGCAACACCGAGCCGGCGATAGGCCTCGAGCTTGTCGATGCCCCCGCTGGTATGGACGACCTCGATCGCGAGCTCTGGGACGCTGCGCACGCGACCCACGCAGTAGCACTCATCGGGCTCCACGCCGGCCCTCTTCGCCTTCTTGCGAAAGGTGGCGGAGCCCAGCGCATTGAGCGGACCTCCCGTCTCGTCGACGTACGCCTCCACGAGCCGCGCGATCAGCTTCTTCCAGATCTCGTGGCGGCGCGACGTCGTCATGACCTCGAGCGCCCCGTCGAGGTACGCCATCCTCGGCTGACGCGCATCTCGCGCGGCCGCAAGTGCTTCGTAGTGCGTCCAGGAGACGCCGCGCAGCACGATGACCTGATCGTGGTCGACCTCCGACCACCGAACCGGCACCGGAGGGGCGATGTGCGGTTCGTGCCTGCGATCCATGGGCTCGACAATATCAGACACGGCGCATCAACCCGCATGCCCCGATCCACGTGGCAGGATCCCGACGTCGTCGTCGATCAGCTGGCTCGCCATGCTCATCATGCCGCCGCAACGAGCATGCAGCGTGCCGCAGGCAACGCCGCGAAAACGCGTGGAGGCTATGCGCGATTTGTCCGCCTACCGGACGACTTGTCCGAGATCCGGTCGGACACCGGACCTGTGTTCGTGGACGTATAGTCGGCGCCATGACCGAGCTCGAAGAGTCGAATCGGCAGTTTGTCCAGGCATGGCGGTTGTTCGCTCGCGGGGCTCGCAACGGGGCCATCGAGACGCACGATGGGCTCGAGATCGCGTTCGCGGGGCACGCGCTGCCGCTGGTGAACATGATCTTCTTTGCGTCGCCGGTGGAGGACGCGCGCGATCTGCAGCGCCGGCTCGACGCCGCTCGAGCGTTCGCTGCGGGCCGCGGCGTTCCGTGGATGTTCACGATCTGCGAGGACTGGCTGCCGCCGGGGGACCCGGAGCGGACGGCGGCGATGGTGAGCGCGGCCGGCCTGGCGCCCATGACGGCCGCGACTGGCATGGTCGCCGAGGATCTGGCGCCGCCGAGGCGGCCGCCGCCGCAGCGGCTGGAGATGCGCAGCGCCGAGGGTGTGGCCTCGTACCGCGAGCTGTCGGATCTGAACATGACGGCGTACAGCATGCCGCTCGCATGGGGCCACGAAGCGTTCGCGCGCGAGGACCTGTTCCGCCGCGATGTCTGGCCCGATGTGGGCTACGTCGACGGCGCGCCGGTCTCGACGTCGACGACGGCGCTGGTCGACGGGCGGCTGTACGTGATGATGGTCGCGACCGACGCCGCGCATCGCAACCGGGGCCATGCCGAGGCGGTGATGCGGCGCTCGCTGGCGCGGGCGCAGGCGGCAACTGGCATCCGGCGCACCGTGCTGCATGCGAGCCCCGCCGGCGCGCCGCTCTATGCGTCGATGGGCTACCGCGTCACCGGTCAGTTCACGATGTACATGGCGGGCGGCGCCGGCCACTGACTCCCGTCACCGCCGATCGAAGCGCGGCGCCATGACGAGCAGGGTCTGCGTCGAGATCACGCCCGGCTGCTTCGCCAGCTCGTCGCGGATCCGGGCGAGGTCCTCGATGCGCTCGACCTCGAGCTGCAGGACCAGGTCGGTCTCGCCGCTCACCGAATCGGCGACCTTGACCTCCGGGTAGAACTGCAGCTCCTTGACCACGCGGTCGTGGCTGGCGCCGCCGCGCACGAGCAGGTACGCCCGCAGACCGGGGACGGCGCCCGGTCGCCCGAGGCGGACCGTGTAGCCCAGGATCACACCTTCGCGCTCGAGCCGAGCGACGCGGTCCTGCACCGCCGAGCGCGACAGGCCCACGCGCGCCGCGAGGGCCACGTGGGTGAGGCGCCCGTCGGCCTGGAGCTCCGCGAGGATCCGGCGGTCTACGTCATCGAGTTCCACCTTCATCGCGCCGTCATTGTGCCCGAGTTCCGGCAATCTGCCGGCTTGAAGGCGGCCGTAACGGTGCGCAGCCGGCCGCGCGACCCCGACCACGCTGATCGGCGAGACGACCGGCGGCGGCGCCCATCCGGGCGATGTGCTCTCGGTCGGCGCCGGCTTCGTCGCGTTCGTGCCCACCGGGCGCGCGATCAATCCGATCACGCGCACCAACTGGGAAGGCGTCGGCGTCAAGCCCGACGTTGCGTTGGCCGCACCGCAGGCACTGCAGGCCGCGCACCTGATGGCGCTGCGCGCCCGGCTCAAGGAGGAGCAGGATCCCGAGCGGCGCGGCATCCTCGAGCGCGCGATCACCAAGGTCGAGACCGGCGAGCCTGCGACGTCGGCCGGCCATCCCTGAGCTGCGGGCCCGACCGCGCGGGAATGGCCTCGCCAGCGACGTCACCGAGGCGTCGTCGCCGGTGGCGCGCTTGCGCGAGCCGTGTGAAACCACGCCCCGTCGGTTGGCAGTGACCCGCCGGTGAGACATACCCTGCAGCGGGGCGCCGTGCGCCCGTTCCGCCATGCTCGAGCCCGTGCACGACCACCTCGATCGAGATCGCACGGCGCGGTGGCGGATGGCGCTGATGATCGCGGTGCTCGCGGGGTGCGTGCCGTCGTCGCAGGAGGTGCGCGCGCCGGTCGACCGCGTCGTGCGCGAGCGGCTCGGCGCGGCCGTGGACCCGGTGGCGGACGCGCAGATCGATCGACTGCTGGCGCAGCCGCTGGATGCCGGGGTGGCGACGCGGATCGCGCTCGCGAACAATGCGCGGCTGCATGCGGCGTTCGACGAGCTGGACATCGCGGCCGGCGATGTGGCCGCGGCGCTCGGGCTCGGCCCGGTGGCGATCGATGCCAAGCTGCGGTTCGGCAGCCCACACGATGAGGTAGAGCTCGAGGCGGTCCAGAGCGTGCTCGGGCTGGTATTTGCGCCGAGCCGGCGCGCGGCTGCCCACGCAGAGCTCCGGGCGGTGAGCGCGGCCGCGGCGGCGATGGCGCTGCGGCTCGCGGCGCGCGTCGAGATCGGGTTCGCTGACGTGCTCGCCGCGCAGCAGGAGCTGGAGCTGCGCCGGACGGCGTTCGATGCCGCCGACGCCGCGGCGACGCTGCGCGAGCGAATGCACGCGGCCGGCAACACCACGGACCTGGCGCTGGCCCGCGACCGCGACGCGCGCGAACAGGCGCGGCTTGACCTCGGGCGCGCCGAGCTGGCGCTGACGAGCGCCCGCAATGCGTTGAGCGCGATGCTCGGGCTGTCCGGAGACCGGACGAAGTGGGCGGCGGCGGGCGCGCTGCGCGACCTGCCCACGGCACCGCCGGCGGTCGACGGTCTCGAGGCCACGGCGGTGGCGGCCAGCCTCGAGCTCACCGCCGGACGCGAGCGGCGCGAGGCCGCCGAGCGGCGGGCGTCGGCCGAGCGGCTGCGCGCCGTGGTGCCCGAGCTCGGCATCGGCGTCGCCGTGGCCGACGACGGCCATCAGACGGGCATCGGGCCGGCGCTGCGGATCGGGATCCCGCTGCTCGACCTGCGCAGCGGCGAGCGGGCCCGCGCCAACGCCCGGGTCCGGCGCGAAGCGCATACGCTCGCCGCCGAGGAGAGCGAGCTGCGCGCTGCGGCCCAGACGGCGAGCGCCGCCGCGCGCGCGACGTACGAAGAAGCGCGCCGGCTGCGCGATGTGGTGCTGCCGCTGCGCCAGCAGATCGTGAGCGAGACGCTGAAGCATTACAACGCCATGGACGTCGACCCGTTCGAGCTGATCATCGCGCGCCGCGAGCTGGTCGACGGCACGCACCAGTACGTCGATGCGCTGCGCCGCTACTGGAACGCGGTGGCCGAGGTCAGCGCACTGTCGCGCGGCGTCATGCTCTCCTCGCCGGCATCGCCGACGCCGACACAGGAGGCACCATGACGACCCTGCGATCGAGACCGCCGAGGTCGTCATGAAGATCACGCGACGCACGCTGCTCGGATCGAGCCTGGCCGCCGGCGCGACGCTGGTATCGACCCAGGGCGCGGCGCAGCCGCACCAGCACCCGACCCCACCCGCGTCCCCACCGGCCGCGCCACCACCGCCGCCCGACGCGCCCGCGCACCAGCACCCGACGCCCGACCCGTCGGCGACACCGCCGCCCGCACACCAGCACTCGACCGGGCCGCGTGCGGCGACCGCGGCAGCGATCGCCCCCGGGCCCGTGCAGCCGCCGTATCCGGGTGTGCCCGGGCATCGCGTGGTGGTGCCCAATGGCTGGCTATTGCCCTGGACCACGCGGCGCGGCGTGAAGATCTTCCACCTACGCGCGGAGACGGTTCGCCACCAGATCGCGCCCGGGCTCGACGTCGAGGCATGGGGCTACAACGGCTCGACGCCTGGGCCGGTGATCGAAGCCGTCGCCGGCGACCGCGTGCGGGTCTACGTGACCAACCACCTGCCCGAGCCAACGTCGATCCACTGGCACGGCATCCTCGTGCCGTATGGCATGGACGGCGTCGTCGGGCTGACGCAGGCGCCGATCGCCCCGGGCAAGACGTTCCGCTACGAATTCGTGTTCGACCGGCCGGGGACGTTCATGTATCACCCGCACGCCGACGAGATGACGCAGATCGCGCTCGGCATGATGGGCATGATCGTCGTGCACCCGCGCGCGCCCGAGACGCGCCGCGTGCGCGATTACGCGCTGATGGCGCACGAGTGGAAGATCGCGATCGGCACCCGGCGCGCCGATCCGCTCGCGATGAACGACTTCAACGTGCTGACGTTCAACAGCAAGGCATTCCCGGCGACGGCGCCGCTGGTGGCCGAGGTCGGGGACCTGGTGCGCATCCGGTTCGCGAACCTCGGGCCGATGGACCACCACCCGTTGCATTTCCATGGGCACGTGTTCGAGGTGGTCGCCACCGACGGTGGTGCGATCGCGCCGTCGGCGCGCGTGCCGGAGACGACCGTGCTGGTGCCGGTCGGCACCACGCGCACGATCGAGTTCGTGGCGCGCGTACCCGGCGACTGGCCGCTGCATTGCCACATGACGCACCATGCGATGAACCAGATGGGCCACGCGGCGGCGAACCTGGTCGGGGTCGATACGCGCGACCTGGACGCGCGGCTCGCGCGCATCGTGCCGGGCGCGATGGCGATGGGGGCGACCGGCATGGCCGAGATGGCGCAGATGCAGATGCCGCTGCCCGACAATGCGATCTCGATGATCGGCGGCCAGGGCCCGCACGGGACGATCGACATGGGCGGCATGTTCACGGTGGTGAAGGTCCGCGACCGGCTGACCGGCGATGGCGACCCGGGCTGGTACCGGCCCGCGCGCGACGTGGCGATCGAGGCGACCGACGACGAGCTCGCCCGCGACGGCATCGAGCGTACAAAATAGCGTCGCCCTGCCACCGCGCGATACAGTCGAGGTCGGTCCCGAATGGCACTCGACTGGGAACCGCTGGCCACACCCAAGCGTGGGTACGAGCGCGAGTTCGTCGAGCTGTTCCATGCGCTGGTCAAGGCGACCGGGGCGCGCCGGGAGCGCGTGATGCGCTGGTTCACCAACATCAGCGATCCGCCGTTCGCGACGCTGGGCGCGCCGCGCATCGGGCACGACCCGGCCGCCGATGACTGGCTGCGCGCGCGGCTCGAGAAGACCGGGCGGATCGCCGAGCTGCCGCGGCTCGTGATCGAGATGCGCGGCGACCACGTCCTCGAGCTGTTGCCGCCGTCGGATGGCTTCCCGGTCTACTCCGACCACCTGGCGTCGGATTACCTCGATCGCTACTCGTTCCACGCCGAGCTGCTCGCCGAGCACCGCAACGCGCTCGGCGAGGACCTCTGGCAGCGCGGCCACCAGATGATGCTGCCCGACGACCACAAGGCGTTCGCCGAGCAGCTGTTCGACGTGGCGATCCGGTTCGCGGACGAGCACACGCTGCCCAGCGAGGTCGAGACCATCCGCGAGCCGGTGTTCCCCGAGGGCAGCGCCGAGCGCAGCGGCCACATCCTGTTCGCCGCCGCCAAGTGGTGCTGGTACTGGTCCGAGCGCGGCTACGGCCTCGCGGTCTCGTACTGACGGCGCCAGCGGTGCTCGACCGGTCGCTAGAAGCGATAGGCCGCAGTGACCGTGGCGCTCAGCGGGATGCCCGGGGTGAAGTGCATCTGCTCGACGATGGGCGAGGTCGGGGTCACCGCCGACTCGTCGGCGAACTGGGCCTCGCGCCAGTCGGCGTTGAAGAGGTTGTTGATCGTCAGGTTGAGATCGAGCTTGCCGAACGTGCGGCCCGCCATCAGATCGAAGATCAGATAGCCCCGGGCGGTGAGCGTGCCGTCGTCGTTGCCCGGGCGGTCGCCGATGCCGCGCGCGCGCAGCGAGACGAACTGCGGGCCGCGCACCAGCGTCACGCCGCCCTGGCCCATCAGCTTGGGCGCCAGTGCAAGCCCATTGCTGTTGCCAGCGTTTTGCACGAGCGTCGAGCGCGCGATGCTGACGTTGCCGTCGAGCCGCAGCCAGGGCAGCGGGTTGTACGCCGCCTCGATGTCGACGCCGTAGCGCCGCGTCGAGCCCGAGGCCTCGGTCCCGCCCGCGTCGCCGCTCCACACCAGCTCGGAGTCCAGGTGGAGAACCCAGAGGTCGGCCGCGACCCGCGCGTGCGGAAGCGCGGTGGTGCGAAACCCCGCCTCGGCGCCGAGCCCGCGCGCGAGCGCCCCGGCGCCGCGGCTGGCCACGCTGGACCGCGCGTCGTTGGAGTGAAAGCCGCTGCCCGCGTTGGCGAACACGTTGAGCGTGCGGCCGAGCTCCGCCTCGACGGAGAGCTTGGGCAGGATCATGGCGCGGGACGCGCTGCCGCCGGTCGTCGTCATCGGATCGCTGCGCGTGGCCGGGTTCATGTCGTCGACGTCCCACGTCAGCTGCTCGAACCGCAGGCCCGGCAGCACGTGGACATGCGGCAGGACATGGATCGTCGCCTCGGCGTAGCCGGCGATGTCGCGGATCCGATCATAGGTGTCGTTGCACGGATTGGCGCCCTGGCCGAAGCAACCGGCGAGCCGCATGCGCTTCTCGGCGTGCCACAGCGCGTTCTCGACGTTGTCGTTGCGGACCTGCACGCCGGTCGTGAGGTACGTATCCATACCGGCGAGCGCGAAGCGGCGCTCGTAGCCGGTATCGAGCCCCCAGGTGAACCGCGAGTCGTCCTGCTCGATCTCGTCGCCGTGCACGGGATCGCGCGCGAACAGCGTGAAGTCCGAGAACAGCCGCAGCCGGTATTCGAGGCCGTACGCCGACGCGCGCCACAGACCGCCGGCGTCGTCGCGCACGCGGTAGCCGAGCTGGATCGCGGTGCGCGACGTATCGCCGCCCTCCGACGGATCCAGCGATCCGAACCGGCTGATCGTGTGGTCCGCGACGGCGGACTCGGGTACCTGCCCCGAGGCGTTCCAGCTCGCGGCATACCAGCTGGTCTGGAGCTTGAGGTCGCCGACGCCCACGCGGCCCTGCCACTTGATCAGCGCGTTGCCCTGGCGAAACCGCTGCGCGTTGTCGAACGGGCCGTCGGTGTCGGCGAGCTGCGCCGCGATCAGCGCCTTGTCGGTGGTGGTGTCGCGGACCTGCGGGCTCGCCATGCCGACGATGCGCCGGTTGTATTGCTCGGCCGTGCGCGGCCCGGCGAGCGGCGCGCCGCCGGCGATCCACACGGTGGGGCCGTCGACCTTGTCGAGCGTCGACAGCTCCATCGCGCCCGCGGTGTAGAAGTCGCCGAACCGCGCGGCATAGGGCCCCTTGTGGACATCGACCGTCGAGATCGTCTCGGGGATCAGAAAGTGCGTGTCCGCATAGCCCTGGCCGTGGCCATGGCTCGGCAGGTTGACCGGGATGCCATCGGCGTAGATCGCGATGTCCGTCCCGTGGTCCGAGTCAAAGCCGCGGATGAAGTACTGGTCGGATTTTCCACCGCCCGCGTGCTGCGAGACCATGAGGCCGGGCACCTGGCGCAGGATGTCGGAGACCTGCGTGCGCGACCGGCGCTTCAGGTCGTCGAGCGAGAGGTGCACCGACGACGCTGACTCCGCGGGCGCCGCGTCGTCGATCTCGATGACCTCGGCCGCGGCCTCGGCGGCAGCGAGCAGGTCCGCATCGGAAACCGGCGCGGCCGCTGCCCCCGCCGGGCCGGCATCCACCGAAGGAGTCGAGGTCTGTGCCAGTGCGTTATGCGTGGCGCCCTGGGCGAGCATTGCCCCGGCGACCACCGCAACAACGGTGTTCGAGTAAGCCATATCGCTTCCGATCGCGTGTGTCGTTCACCGCGCCCGCGGGCGCGATCGCAATCCACCTGTGCGCGCGGCTGCGCGTACGAGCGGATCGCTGTCGTGGATTTCGACTACGCGACGGCGGGCGGCCCGCGGGCAGTGGCGGCGAGCGGATCGCGCGCGACCAGCTCGATGGTGCGCGCGTCGGTGACGAGGATCGGCCGCCGGTCGACCGGCAGCGGGTGGGTGACCGGAGGCGCCGCGGGTGCGATCGCGGCGGCGTGATGCGCGAGGCCATCGGCGTGACCCGCGATATCGCGCGTGCAGAAGCCGGCGCCGTGTGGCGCGTGGGGCCGCGACTTTGCTGTCCGCGATCTCGGCGCGACGTAGTGAATCGTGCCGTCGGGGTGCCGGTGCGTCGTGTCCTCGAGAGACACGGTGACGATCGCGCCTTGATCGTGGCGGTGCGGCGCGAGCTGATCGTGGAGCGCCTCGTGAAGCGCCGGCATCGCCTCGACGCCGACCAGCCACAGCACGCAACCGGCAAGCGCGAGCCGCGCTCGGGACCGCGTGCGGCACCGGGTCATCGGTGCCCTTGTATCACGGGTCAGGATCCCCACGGCGCAGGTACGAGCGCCGGGCTGCTCCGGATCACGCCCCCGGCAAGGCGTTGATCCGGCGGCGATCCGTGGCGCCCCTCGCTCGTCACCGGATCGCCACCGTGGCAAAGTCGGGCCGGAGGGCCCGATGCAACAACGCACGTTTCACATCCAGGTTGGCGATCAAGTCTTCCTCGAGGAAGGCGGCGAGGAGATCGGCGCCGTGCGGCGGGTCGCCAAGGATCATCTGGTGATCTACATCGAGGGCGCCGGAGACTTCACGCTCAGCGGCCCCGAGATCGCCGCCGCGCACGACGGCAAGGTTCGCCTCGACGCGAGCAAGCTCGAGCCAGCGCTGCTGGCGGCCGCGCGCGCAGCGCACGATCACGAGACCGACTAGCCAACGTCACGCGCTCGCGACGGGACCGTCATCGGCGCGACTGCATCCCGATCACCGCGACACACCGCGATCGCCGCCATTGCCGTTGCCTGCGACCGCATTGCCAGCGCCGCGAGGGCGCAGCGATGTCGTCGCCTTGTTTTTCGGGGCGCCGCAGGTCGGCAGACCCGGGGGGACATCGATCGTGAACTTCTTCGGATCGATCGCCACGTTGAGTGTGCGCTCGCGCCAATCGACGGTGAGGTCGGCCTTCTGCTGGTTCGGGGTCACGAAGCGGGACTTGCTGGGGACGCGATGCTCCTTGCCGTCGGCATCCTTGGCGGTGCCAAACGAGCCGTTCTTGACCGACCAGACGGGCTTACCGTCGGCGCCGACGAGCTCGCTGTCGACGACGTCGAACTTCTGGTCGCGGTCGTCGATGCCGATCGTCTGCTTGCCGCCGGGGCCCTGGAGGTCGACGCGATGGAGGCCCTTGCTGGCGTCCCAGGTGACCTGGCCGGTGGCCTGCTCGACCACGGGCGGCGTGCCGAGGGCCAGGTGGAGGAAGTCGTCGGGCTCGAGGGCGATGCCGAAGAAGGTCGCGATCGATTGCTTGTTGCACGGGCCGGTCAGCACGCAGTTGTTCTGGTAGTTGACGGACACGAAACGGCTGCCGTCGCACGCCATCTCGGCGACCGTGCTGCCGCCGGCAGGCGAGAGCGCCGCGACCCGGACCTTGGCGCCAATCTCGCCCATCGCGAGCACGTCGCCCTTGAAGCGGTCGCTGCCCAGCCAGTAGTCCATGACGGCTGCGCCGGTGAAGGAGTGCAGCTCGTCCTTGGCCTTGGTCAGCCGATCGACCACCTCGGCGACGGTCGGATCGGGCCCACTCGGTTTGGGCACCTCGCCGTGCGGACAGCCGCACGCCAGCAGCACAGCAACAAGCAAAGCGAATCTCATCCCTGTGTGATAGCAGCCCGCGCGAGGCGGCGCGGCCCTGGTCGAGCGCAAGTGATCCGCAATCGCCTGCCTCGCCGCAGCTCGTCGGTCTCGCTCAGTCCGAGTGCGACGAGCGGTGGTCCCAGTGCAGGTGCTTGCGGGCGAGCTTGCGGAGATGGCCGCGGTCGCTGTGCGCGATACGCGCGGCCTCGGAGAGGTTGCCTCGGGTGTAGTCGAGGAGCTGCGCGACGTACCAGCGCTCCCAGCGGGCCATCGCGCGCTCCTTGGCGTCGCGAAACGAGAGCGACGGGTCGAACTGGTCGAGGATCAGCGGATCGGGCGCGACATGCGGGACGCGCCCGACGGGCGCCGGCTCGAGGTGATCGTCGGGTTCGGACGGGCTGTGCGTGGACATCTCGGGCGGGAGCTTCATGCGAACGCGCGCTGCAGCCGATGGACCAGCGCCGAAGGCGGCACGCGCCACCCGGCTCGCGGCCAAGTCCGCGACTTCGTCGGCCGTGCGCCGGCGTCACTGCTTGCTACAGCCCTCAGTGCAGGCGCCAGCCATCAGCTGCCGGCTCCCGGCGCGCAGCCACCGTCGCGACGGCCGGTCGGCGCCGTCAGCGCAGCTGGTCCTCGAGGAATGCGAGCAGGTCCGCGGAGCGCTCGACCTGCTGCTTGACCAGGTCGGCGCCGCCGTGGCCGGAGTTGCGCTCGATCCGGAGCAGGATCGGCGCGTCGGCCGTCTGCGAAGCCTGCAGCACGGCCGCGAGCTTGCGCGCGTGCATCGGGTCGACCCGGTCGTCGTGGTCGGCGGAGTCGAACAGCACCGCCGGGTAGGCGCGCTTGCCGGCATCGACCGCGACCCGGTACGGCGAGTACTGGTAGAGCGTCTTGAACTGCTCGGCGTCCTCCGGCGAGCCGTATTCGGGCACCCAGGTCTTGCCCGACCCGAACAGGTGATAGCGCAGCATGTCGAGCAGCGGCACGGCGCAGAGCACGGCCTTGAACAGCTCGGGGCGCTGCGTCGCGACCGCGCCGACGAGCAGACCGCCGTTGGAGCCGCCCGAGATCGCGAGGTGCTCGGGCGAGGTCCAGCGCTCGGCGATCAGGTACTCGGCGGCGGCGATGAAGTCGTCGAACACGTTCTGCTTGTGGGCGAGCTTGCCCGCGTCGTGCCAGTCCTCGCCGTATTCGCCGCCGCCGCGCAGGTTCGCGAGCGCGTACACACCGCCGCGCTCGAGCCACAGCGCGCGCGTGCCCATGAACCCGGGCGTCAGGCTCACGTTGAAGCCGCCGTAGCCGTACAGGATCGTCGGGCTCTTGCCGGTGCGCTCGGTGCCCTTCTTGTAGAGCAGGAACATCGGGATCTTCGTGCCGTCCTTCGATCCGAAGAACACCTGCTCGGCGACCAGCTGCGCGGTGTCGACCGGCAGCTCGATCCGCGTCCACTCGGTGGTCGCGCCGGTCGCGATCGACGTCTTGTAGATGATCTGCGGCTCGGTGAACGATGAGTAGCCGATGTAGCCGGTGTCCTCGTCGGGCAGGCCCGAGATGCCGCCCGTGGTGCCCAGCGGCGGTACAGCGGCCTTGCGGACCAGCTGGCCATCGAGGTCGCGGATCTCGAGCTCGCTGGCCGCGTCGCGCAGGTAGGTCAGCACCAGGTGCTCGCCGACGATGCCGATGTTCTCGAGCGTCGCGTCGCTCTGGGCCACGATCTCCTTCCACGCGCTGCGCTCGGGGTGCGCCGGGTCGACCTTGAGCACGCGCCGTCGGGGAGCGCCGTCGTCGGTGGTGATGTAGAAGCGATCGCGCCAGACGTCGATGTCGAACCGCGCGTCGACCCCGGTGACCAGCGGGAACCAGTCCTGCTCGCTCGCGGCCTTGGCGCGCAGGTCCTTGAGGTAGATGTCCGACGAGTTCCAGCCGTGCATGATCTCGACGACCAGCCAGTGGCCGTCGCGCGAGATCCGGCCGCCGATGAAGGTCTCGGCGCTGCCGGTCGCCGGGTGCACGACCGGGTCGCTCGCCGGCGGCGCGCCGAGCGCGTGGAAGCGCACCTCGGCGAAGCCCGGGCGATTCGCGACCGTGACCTCGGCGCTCACCGGCGGAACCCACGTGTAGTAGAAGCCGCGGCTGTCGGGGGTCCACGACGCGCCGCCGTACTTGGTGCCCTCGATCGCGTCGGGCAGGTCCGCGCCGGCGGTGACATCGAACACGCGGGTCACCGTCTCGTCGGAGTTGTGCTCCTTGACCGCGTACGCGACGTAGCGCCCGTCCCAGCTCGGGGTCCACATGCCCAGGCCGGTGCTGCCGTCGGCGCTCCACTGGTTGGGATCGAACAGCACCTGCTCGGCGCCGTCCTCGCCCTGCTTCCAGTAGACGATCATCTTCTCCTGATCGACGTGCTTGCGCGTGTAGAAGTAGCGGCCGTTGCGATGCGCCGGCGCGCCGACCGCGTCGAAGTAGAACAGCTCCTTGAGCCGCGCGGCGATCGCATCGCGGTGCGGCGACTTCGCGAGCTCGGCGCGCGTGTAGTCATCCTGCGCGGTCATCCAGGCCTGGACCTCGGGAGAGGCCTCGTCCTCGAGCCAACGATAGGGATCGGCGATCGTTTCGCCGTGCACGGTCTCGGTGACATCGTCGGTGCGGGTCGACGGCCACGGGGCGCCGCGCGTGGAAGGATTCGTCATCGATGCCTCGGATTCCTCGGGAGCTTCCGGTGAACGGACAAGCGTACGCGATCAGCGGTCGCCGTACTGCGACAGGTCGATGCGCCAGCGGCCGTCCTGCCGCACGAGCTCGAGACGCGCGCGCCCGGTGGGCGAAACGACCTCGACCAGCGCGCGATCGCCGCGCTCCTCGAGCACCGTGATGTCGGTCGGGTCGGCGACGCCATCGGAGCTGCCGATCGAGAGCAGGTCCTTGGCCGTGTAGCGCTGCGAGGCCCCGACGAGGTCGGTCGCGCGCCGCGCCTCGGCCTCGAGCCGCTCGCGGGTCGCCGGCGTGAGCAGGCTGAACACCGCATCGCGGTCGCCGGTCTTCGCTGCCTGGATCATGTCGCGCACGGCCGCCTCGGGCCCGGGCTGCGCGACCCGGCAGCTGCGCCCCGCGACCGCCGCCGCGAGCGCCATCGCCGCCAGCGCGCTGGCCACCGCCGCCAGCATCGAGCGCCGCGACGTCAGCGCGAGGGCCATGGCCGGTCCTGGCGCAGAAGGGTCATGCCGGCCGCCACAGGCCGAGCTTCTTGCGCACCTCGCCCATCGTGCGCTGCGCGATCGCGCTGGCCTTGGCCGCGCCCTGCGCGAGGATGTCTTGCACGCGCTGCGGCGATGCGAGCAGCTCGGCGCGCCGGTCGGCGTAGCGCGCGAAGTGCGCGATCATGTTGTCGGCGAGCTTGCTCTTGCAGTCGACGCAGCCGATCGTCGCCGTGGTGCAGCCCTTCACGACCCAGTCGAGATCCTCGGCGGGCGAGAGCTGCTTGTGCATCGTGCCGACGTTGCAGTCGTCGGGGTTGCCCGGATCCTCGCGCGTCACGCGCTTCTCGTCGGTGACCGCGCGCGACAACAGCTTGCGCAGCTGCTTGCGGGCCGGATCCTCGTGGCCGAACACCGAGAGCGGGATGTGGTTGCCCAGCGACTTGCTCATCTTGCGCTTGCCGTCGAGCCCCAGCAGCTTGGGCAGCGACGTCAAGAGCGGCTCGCACTCGGGAAACACCTTGCCCCAGCGATGATTGAAGCTGCGCGCGATGCGGCGCGCGAGCTCGATGTGCTGCACCTGATCTTGCCCGACCGGAACGAGGTCGCCCTTGTAGAGCAAGATGTCGGCGGCCTGCAGCACGGGATACTGGAACAGACCGACGTTGATGTTCTCCGGTTGCGTCTCCGCCTTGTCCTTGAACTGCGTCATGCGCTCGAGGTCGCCGAAGCCGGTGACGTTCGTGAGCACCCATCCGAGCTCGGTGTGCTCGGGCACCATCGACTGCAGAAACAGGAGCGAGCGATCCGGATCGATGCCGAGCGCGATCAGGTCGACGACCATCTCGCTCACGCGCCTGGGCATCTCCTTCGCGTCGTACTCCTGGGTCAGCGCGTGATAATCGACGATGCAGAAGATGCAGCGGTACTGGTCTTGCAGCGCGACCCAGTTGCGCACTGCACCGAGGTAGTTACCCAGGTGAAGATCACCGGTCGGCTGGATCCCAGAGAACACCGTTTTCATCGGCGTTCTGTGTACTTGTGACCGGAATACCCGTCAACTAGACTGTGAAAGCTTCGGGCCAAAAAACCCGAGGGCATCCGGAGGAAGTCATGAAGATGCGACTCCTTACCCTGACCAGTGACTCCCGGCGATTCGTCGCAAGGCTCGGGGGGGCCGCGCTTCTCTTCGGCTTGCAGGCATGCGTCGTTCACGACACGCCGCCTGTGAATCCTGGTTACGGGTACGGCTATGGCCCGCCGCCGCCGGCCCAGCAGGATTACGCGAACACCTCGGTGGGAGAGCCCTCCCCATACACCGTCTCGAGCATGCCGCCGGAGCCGCTCTACGAGCAGATGACGCCCTCGCCGAGCGATGGCTCGGTCTGGATCGACGGCTACTGGCACTGGAACGGATACGAGTGGGTCTGGGTCAACGGGCGCTGGGAGCGCGAGCAGCTCGGCTACGTCTACGTCGAGCCGTACTACGATTACTCGGGCGAGCAGTTCATCTACACGCCGGGTTACTGGACGCGGCCCGAGCGCATTCCGCACGGCTGGAACGTTCGCGATCATCGCAACGGACGGCCCACGGTCGTCGCGCCGCCGGTCGGCGCGGGCGGCTATCGCCCGCCGATCGCGGGTGGCGCGGCCGGCGGTCGCCCGGGCGGCGGTCGCCCACCCGGCGATGGCACCGGCGGTCGGCCCGTGCGTCCGCCGGTCGCCGGCTCCGGCGGCGGCTCGGTCATTCTCACGCCGCCGCAGGGCGGAGCTCGTCCTCCGCGCGGCCCGGTGTCGGCGCCGCAGGGTGGCAGCACGCAGTTCAATCCGAACCCGGGCGATGCATCGCAGATTCCGATCGGCAGCCGCCCGCCGCCGGCGAGCGCGAGCGCAACGCCTCCAGGTGGCGCTCCGCCGCCGGGCCGCCAGCACACGGGGCCATCGATCAACGGCGGCGTCTTGCAGCCTTCGCCGCAGAACGGCGGCTTCGTGCGTCCGGCCGCGCCGGGTCCGTCGGGCGGTTTTCGTTCGCCGCCTCCGGCCGGCGGCCCGATCTACGTCCGCCCGCCGGGCCCGCAGAACAATCGGCCCGCCCCCACCGGCGGCCCGATCTACGTCAACCCGTCGGGCCCCGCCGTGCGGCCGCCGCCCCCCTCGGGCGGCCCGACGTACGTCCATCCGCCCGGTCCATCCGGCGGCCGTGCACCGCTGCCTCCGGCGGGCGGCCCGATCTGGGTAAATCCGGGCCCCGCAGGCGGTATGCGTCCGCCGCCTCCCTCGGCTCCGCCGACGTACGTCAACCCGGGCCCCGCCGGCGGCGGCATGCGCGCTCCGTCGGGCGGCGGCGGCGGCGTCTGGCACCCAGCGCCCGCGGCTCCGCCGCCGAGCAACGCCGGCTCGCGCCCGCCTCCGCCGTCCGCGCCGCCGGCTGCAGCGCCGCCGCCTGCCGCTCCGCCGCGCTCGGCTCCGGCGGCCTCGAGCCCGCCGCCGCGCAACCACCGCTGAGCCGCTCGCGTTACGGCGGGCCGCCGAGCTCGTCGACGTACGGGCCGGCGATCGAGCGCGTGCCGACATCCGAGAGGAGGCCGATCACGAGCAGCACGAGGAACGCCATCGCCGTGACGAACACGATGCGATGGATCGGGCGGCCGCCCGCGAGGTGCATGAAGAATGCGATCACCAGCGCGGCCTTGGCTGCGGCGATCGCGAACGCGACCAGCAGGCCCCAGTCGCCGGTCACCGCACGCGACGCGAACAGCGTCACCGTCGCGAGCACCACGAGCGCGATCCAGACCAGGAAGTAGCCGAGCGCGCCGGGGGCGCGATCGTGCGTGGGCTCGAGGGGGTTCATGGTGCTCATGAGCTCATCGGATGAGGTAGAGGAGCGGCCAGAGGAAGATCCAGACCAGGTCGACCAGGTGCCAGTAGAGCCCGCCGAGCTCGAGCGCGATGTGTGACTGCGGTGTGAAGTCGCCGCGGCGCGCGCGGACCGCGAGCCAGATCACGACGCACACGCCGCCGGTGACGTGCAGCGCATGGAGGCCGGTGAGCAGGTAGTACAGCGTGACGTAGAGGACCACGCCGTGCGCCGGCAGCTCGGCGAAGGAGTAGTAGGCGCCCGGCGCGAGGCCCTCGCGGAGGTGGCCCGCATACTCGACGAGCTTGAGCGCATCGAATGCGAGGCCAAACGCGATCGTCACAGCGAGCAGCGCCACCGTGCGGCGGCGGTTGCCCTGCCGCGTGGCATGGATCGCGAGCGCCATCGTGAGGCTCGACGTCAGGAGGATGTACGTGTTGATCGTGCCGATCAGCAAGTTCGCGTGCGCCGACGCCGCGTGGAACTCCGCCGGATACGCGAACCGATAGGCCGCGTACAGCGCGAACAGCCCGGCGAACAGCAGCGACTCGCTACCGAGGAAGACCCACATGCCGAGCTGCGCGGTGGCGTGCTGGCGCTCGAGCGAGTCGTACTGGAAATGGACGTGCCTCGACCGCGCCTCCGGCGTGTCGCCCCGGCTCATGTCGACACCTTCGGGATCTCGTCGGGCGGCGGCTCGTCGTACGCGTACGGGCCGTGCGCCGGATCGAACGGCGTGACGAAGTTGTGGACCGGCGGCGGCGACGGCGAGCGCCACTCGAAGCCGCGCGAGCCCCATGGGTTCGCCGGTGCGCGCGCGCCGTAGCGCAGCGACACCAGCAGGTAGATCAGCGTCAGCACCAGCGCCGACGCGAGCAGGTACGCGCCCAGGCTCGAGGCCACGTTGAGCACGTGGTAGCGCGCCGGATAGCTGTAGTAGCGCCGCGGCATCCCCGCGTTGCCGAGCAAGAACTGCGGCACGAACGTCAGGTTGAAGCCCGCGAACACCAGCGCCGCCGAGAACAGCCCCCAGCGCTCGGGATACATGCGTCCGAACATCTTCGGAAACCAGTAGTGAATCGCGCCGAGAAACGCAGTCAGCGTTCCGCCGATCATGATGAAATGAAAATGCGCAATCACAAAATAGGTATCATGCCAATGAATATCGAGTGACGTGGTCGCGACGGCGATGCCGGTCATGCCGCCGAACGCGAACAGGTACACGAACGCAAAGAAGTACAGCATCGGCGTGTTGAACGTGATCGAGCCGCGATACAGCGTGCCGATCCACGTGAAGACCTTGATCGCCGAGAAGATCGCCACGAACATCGACATCACACCGAAGATCGCGGCGTCGAACTGCGAGATGCCGGCGACGAACAGGTGATGGCCCCAGGTCAGAAAGCCGATGAACGCGATGCCGAGCGACGAGAACGCGAGCGCCTTGTACGAGAACTGACTCTTCTTGGCGAACGTGGGCACGATCTCGGCGATCACGCCCATCGCCGGCAGGATCATGATGTACACCGCCGGGTGCGAGTAGAACCAGAACAGGTGCTCGAACAGCACCGGGTCGCCGCCGAGCGCCGGATCGAAGATGCCCATGTGCAGGGCGTGGTCGAGCGCGACCAGCGATACCGCGAGCCCGAGCACCGGCGTCGCGATCACCTGGATGATGCTGGTGGCGTAGATCGACCACACGAAGATCGGTAGCTGGAACCAGCCCAGGCCGCGCCGGCGCAGCATGTGCGTGGTCGCGATGAAGTTGAGCCCGGTCATGATCGACGACACACCGAGCACGAACACGCCGATCGCGATCGGGGCGACCGCCGTCGGCGAGATCGTCGAGTACGGCGCGTAGAACGTCCAGCCGGTGTCCGCACCGCCGTGGACCATGCCCCACAGCGTCAGCGCCGCCCCCGCCATGTAGACGTACCAGCTGGCGAGATTGACGCGCGGGAACGCGAGGTCCTTGGCGCCCACCATCATCGGCAAGAAGAAGTTGCCGAACACCGCCGGGATCGCCGGGACCATGAACATGAACACCATCACCACGCCGTGCAGCGTGAACAGCCGGTTGTATGTCACCGGCTCGATGAAGCCCGGCCCCGGCGTCAGCAGCTTCGTGCGCAACAGCATCGCGAACGTGCCGCCCAGCATCAGCGCCAGCGTCGTGACCACGAGGAACATGATCGCGATGCGCTTGTGATCGTGCGTCAGCAGCCACGACCGGATGCCAGCCTGATCGCGCAGATAATCGCGCGGCAGCACCGTCGGCTCGGCCACCGGATCGGTCAGCTCCTGCGCGAGCTCGACCGCGCCGCCGCCCGCGCTGCCCGCCGGCAATCCCGACTGCGGAACATTTGCCAGGTGCGGCGCGCCGGGCGAATCGGTATCGCGCGCGCTCGTATCAAGTACCGATTGCGGAGCATTGGCCATGTGCTTCGCGCCCGGTTTCAGCGGCGCATCGGTCTTTGCTACGCTCTCATCCATCCCCGATTGCGGAACATTGGCCAGTCGCGCCTCGTCTGGCTCGACCGCCGATCCGGCCTTCGATGCGTTCTCATCCATCCCCGATTGCGGAACATTGGCCAGTTGCGGTGTACCCGGCTCGATCGAGGCCTCGGGCTTTGCCGCGCTCGCATCCATCCCCGATTGCGGGACATTGGCCAGTCGCACTTCGTCTGGCTCGGATTCCGGAACGTTCGCGGATCGAGGCTCGCGCGGGGCGGGCTCGTCGGGGCTCGTTGACTTCGGATCGCGGGTCACCGCGGGCTCCTTTCCGGCGTCCGCGCGGTGGTCGATGGCTCGCGGGTGGTCGATGGCTCGGTGGGGTTCGATAGCGGGACGGCGGGAACGATCGTCGAGCCGGCGGTCGGGCCCGTGCCCGGTGGAGGCATGGCGATCGTGCCCGAGGGTGGAGGCACGACCTGCGTGGGGGACACGTCGCGCAGCGAGCGAATCAGCTCGAGGATCGCCGAGATGTCGGCGGGGGTGAGCGCGCCCTGGTAGGACGGCATCACCGGCTGAAACCCGGCGGCGATGACGGCGCGCGGGTCCATCATCGACTCGGTGAGGTAGGCCTCGTCGATCAGGATCTCGCGGCCGTCGGTGGTCTTGCGGCGGTGGCCGAAGGCGTTGGCCCAGGTCGGGCCGATGAAGGGCGTGCCGTCGAGGGAGTGGCAGCGCAGGCAGCCGCGCGCGGCCGCGACCTGGCGGCCTTGTTCGGCCAGGCCCTGGCCGTCGCCCTTGGCGCCGGGGAGGGCGAGCGGCGCGCGGGCGGCGTCGAGCCAGCGCTCGTAATCGGCCGGCGGCAGCGCGACGACCTGGGCGCGCATCAGCGAGTGGCGCGTGCCGCAGTACTGGGTGCACAGGACGTCGTGGGTACCCGGCTCGATCGCCTCGAACCAGGTGGTCACGGCGCGGCCGGGGACGACGTCTTGCTTGATGCGGAAGTCGGGGACGAAGAAGCTATGGATGACGTCGCGCGAGGTCATGATCAGCTTGACCGGGCGCCCGACGGGGACGACGAGCGCATCGGCGGAGCTCGGGCCCGACGGATAGGCGAACTTCCACATCCACTGCTTGGCGGTGACGTAGATCGGCATTGCGCCCGCGGGCGGGTTCTGGAGCTTGCGGTACTGCAGAAAGCCGACGACCCACCACAGGCAGAACAGGCTGAGCAAGCCGGCGATGACGCCGACCTCGAGCCACGCCGGGACGTGGATCCGCGGCGTCAGCGGAATCACCGGCGTGCGGCGGCGATAGCGCAGCAGGAACACGGCGGCGATGATCGCGGCCAGGGTGACGCCGGCCATGGTCGTGAGGATCACGGTGTAGTGCAGGGTGTCGATCTCGCGCGCGACCGACGAGCTCTGCGACGGCAGGAACAGCAGGCGTCGCAACAGCTCGTTCATGGAGTGCCCTCCGATCGCGCGCGCCGGTGCTCGTAGCGGATGAAGCCGCACAGCATCGCGAGCACCACGAGGAAGATGAGCAGGCCGCCGACCTTCATGAAGCGCGACACGAACAGGCCGTAGCGCCGCGTGGCCGGGTCGTACTCGAAGCAGCGCATGAGCACGCGGTCGCCGAACGAGCCGGTCTTGCCCTGCGAGGCCTCGAGCAGCGCGAGCTTGAGATCGCGCGGCGGATAATCGATGCCGTAGAGGTAGCGCGAGATGACGCCCTCGGGGGTGAGCACGAAGACGACCGCCGCGTGGGCGATGGCGCCGGTGCGTGGATCGCGCAGGAACGAGAAGCCGAGCCGCTGGGTCAGGGTGCGCACGCTGTCGGCGTCACCGATGAGAAATGGCCACGGCGCCGCGGTGCCGTGGCCGAGCTTGGAGAGCACGCTGGCCTGCTTGCGGGCGGCCTGGTCGATGCGCTCGGTGGCATCGAAGCTGATCGTGGCGACCCGGTACTGCGGGCCGAGCTGGAAGCCCTGCTGCTCGAGCGAATGCATCGCCGCGACCGCGGCATCGAGCACGAGGCTGCACAGCTGCGGGCACTCGTAGTACGCGAGGACGAGCAGCACCGGGTGCACGCCATCGAACAGCGAACGCAGCGGCACGCGCTGCCCGTTCGCATCGACGAAGGTCAGATCGAGTGGCAACCGCGCGCCCAGGCGCTCGACGACGTCTGCCCCTTCGGCCCACGCCGGCGTACCGGGCTGGGCCGCCGCACCGGGGGGATCCGCCGCCTCCACACCAGCTGCCACCCCATCGGCCGCGCGCGCGACGTTTCCGCGGAAACCTCCGAGCAGCGCGATGGCCGCGACGAACGACGCGCGGATCATTGCGCCACCTCGCGCGGAGTCGCGGCTGCATCGGCATCGCGCGCCGAGCCCCGTCCCGCGCCGGTCGACGAATTCGCGCCCGCCGATGCCGCGTTTGTTGGCGCGGGTGTCGCCGCCGGCTTGGCGACCGACGACGAAGCGCTGGTGGGCGGGGGCGGCGCCGCCGGATTGGCGATCGGCGCTGGCGCAGCGTGGGCGCGGAGGAGGCTCGGGTCGGCGACGACGGCGTCGATCGCGCGCTCGATCGGAATGCGAACGGTGCCGGCCTTGCGATCGACCCACTGGGTGCGCTCGAGGGCCTGCGCGCCTGCGGTGTGGAGATCGGCGCCGCCGGTGGCGCGCTCGATGAGGTCGCGCTTGAGCGAGGAAGGTTGAGCCGCGGTGACGATCGCCGTCGGTCCGGCGACCAGCCACCAGGCGATCAGCACGAGGCCGGCGCCGACGGCGAGGATGCCGATGCCGACCCACCAGATGGCGCGCGGGCGGATCCCCTCGGCTTCCTGCTGCAGGGTGGGCTCGATGATCATGTTCCCTCGTAGGCAAGCGCGGCGGGGAGCCGCGGGTCGTCGCTGGCGAACGCCTGGCGGTTGCGCGGGCGCACCGCGGTGGCGGCGGTCGCGAGGCCGAGCACGGCGCACGGCGCGGCGAGGTCGAGCCAGTGGATCGCGAGCGTTCGGTGGAGCACCGGCATGACCAGCCAGTAGATGTCGACGTAATGCATGACGACGAGCCACAGGCCCGCGAGCGCGAGCAGGCGCGGCCGCCGCTTGAGCGCCTTGTTGAGCAGCACGAAGAACGGGATCGCGAAGTGGCCGACGAGGAGCACGGCGAACACGCCGCCCCACTGGGCCGCGCCGCGCGCGATGTACCAGGGCACCTCGTCGGGCTTGTTGGCGATCCAGATGATGATCCCCTGGGCGAACTCCATGTAGCCCCAGAAGATGAGGAACGCGAGCATCATGCGGCCCAGGGCGCCGGTGTGGCTGCCGCGGATGGCCTCGGCGACGGCGGGCACGCGGCGCGCCTGATGGGCGATCACGGCGATCAGCGACATCGCGGCGACGAAGCCGCCCGACCAGTAGAGCAGGCCGAAGATCGTCGAGTACCAGAGCGGGGTGAGCGACATCAGCCAGTCGAACGACGCAAACGTCAGCGTGAGGCCGACGGCGGGTAGCCCGGCGGCGGAGAGCGCCCGTGCGCGCACGATGGCGATCGGGCTCGAGGCGAAGCGCGCGCTCCAGCGGGCGAGGAGCTCGGCGATCGCGATCCACGCGACGAGGAACACGATCGAGCGAATGACCCAGAAGGAGGTGTTGAGGTAAGGCGCCTTGTGGGCCAGCTTGGTCAAGGTCTCGGCGTCGAGGCTCGGCGACGGGCTCGCCCACGGATAGAGCCACTCGATCGAGAGCGCGATCGGGATGAACAGCACGGCGAGCACCGGCAGGCTGGATGCGACGGCCTCGGTGAAGCGCTGGAAGACGATCGTCCAGCGCGCGTCGATGGCGTGGCCGATCATGAGGAAGACCAGCGCGCCGATGGCGATCGACAGCGCATACGTCCACGCGGTCAGGTACGAGAACGCGGCCTGCGCCGGCGAGATCGCAAAGCCGATCGCCATCGCGATCGCACCGACGACGCCGATCGCCGCCGCGACGAGGGTGAGCTTGCGGCGGCTCACGGCAGCCTCCGCGCGATGTCGTCGCGCACGGCGGGCGGCAGGGCATCGAGCTGGGCGGTCCACGACAGCTCGAGGGTGCGCACGTAGGCGATCACGGCCCAGCGATCGGGGGCCGAGAGCAGCGAGGCATAGGACGGCATCAGACCGTAGCCCTCGGTGATCACGCGGTAGAGCGCGCCCGGGGTGAGCGAGACGATGCGCGTCTCGTGCAGCGAGGGCGGACGGCGGCGCTGCATGTCATGGGCGACGACGGTGTTGGCGTCGCCGGCGATGCCGTGGCAAGGAGCGCAGGCGATCGTGAACCGGTTGCGGCCGCGCTCGAGGAGGGCGCGCGTGATCGGCAGCGGGACGTCGATGAGATCGCGGCCGGCGGGGTCGCGGCCGGTGCGAACCTGCCCATCGGCGATCTGGTCGCGGGCGACGACGCCGGCCGGCAGCGGGCGCATCGCGCGCTGATCGGGGAACAGATCGGTCTCGCCGTACGGCAGGAGCTTGGGCTGCGTGATCATGCGCGACCAGTCGGGCGTGATCTCGCCGTTGTCGCAGGCGGCGAGCGACGCGCAGACCCCGAGCACGACCGTTGCCGTCGCTGCGCGTGGAGCGACGCGCGCGGTCATGTCTCCTCCGGGACGCTGGTGAGCCACACGATGCGCAAGGCGCCCGCGCCCTCGAGAGCGGCGGTGAGGCGGTCGCGATCGGCGGGCGGCGGCGCGTCGTCGACCGCGAGCCAGAACCGGTCGATCGACGCGCGGTCGAAGCCATCGACCTCGAACAGCGGGTGCCAGAGCCGGGGCAGGCCGCCCAGGACGATCGCGCTGATCAGCGCCGCGGCGGAGGCGAACAGCACGGTCATCTCGAACGTGATCGGGATGAACGCCGGCGCGGAGTGGTAGGGCCGCCCGCCGATGTTGAGGGGGTAGTCGACGACGTTGATCCACCACTGCAAGAGGTAGGCGCCGCCGCCGAACAACAGGCCCGCGGCGAGCACGATCCAGCTCAGCCACGAGCGCCGCACGCCGAGCAGCTCGTTGAGCCCGGCGACCTCGTAGGGCGTGAACGCATCGATGCGCGGCACGCCCGCGTCGCGCAGCGCGCGCACGCCGCCGAGCAGCGCCGACCCGGACTCGAACTCCGCCAGGAGCGCCGGCTGCTTCACGCGGCCTCCTCGTGCGAGAGCTCGGCGCGCATCTGCTTCATCTCGGAGACCGGGATGAACGGGATCAGCCGCAGGAAGGCGAGGAACAGCAGGCCGAAGAAGCCGAGCGTGCCGGTGAGGATGCCGATATCGACCCAGGTCGGCACGAACAGGTGCCACGCCGACGGCAGGAAATCGCGCGACAGCGACACGACGATGATCTCGAATCGCTCGAGCCACATGCCGAGATTGATCAGCAGTCCTGCAATGAACAGCACGGTCAGGTTTCGCCGCATGCGGCGCGACCAGAACAGCTGTGTCACGACGCAGTTGCAGAAGATCATCAGCCAGTAGGCCCACGCATACCAGCCGAACGGGCGATTGACGATCTGCTGATAACCCTCGTAGGCATCGCCCGAGTACCACGCGATGAACAGCTCCGCGGTGTACGAGTACGTCGCGATCCAGCTCATGATGAGCAACATCTTCGCCATCGCGTCGAAGTGGCGCAGCGTGATCACGTTGTGGAGCCGGAACACGCGGCGCGCGGGGATGATCAGCGTGATCACCATGGCGAAGCCGGAGAAGATCGCGCCCGCGACGAAGAACGGCGGGAAGATCGTCGAGTGCCAGCCCGGCAGCGCGGTGCTCGCGAAGTCGAGGCTGACCACCGAGTGCACCGAGAGCACGAGCGGCGTCGCGAACCCGGCGAGCAGGAAGTACGCGACCCTGTGGTGGCGCCACTGCTGGACCGAGCCGCGCCAGCCGAGCGCGAGGAGGCCGTACGCGATGCGGCGGCCGCGGGTCGGTGCGCCGTCGCGCAGCGCCGCGAAGTCGGGGACCAGCCCGAGGTACCAGAACATGACCGAGACCGAGAAGTACGTGGTGACCGCGGCGGCATCCCACGGCAGCGCGCTGCGGACCTGCGGCCAGGTGTCCATGGCGCTCGGATAGGGAAATAGCCAGTAGGCGAACCACGGCCGGCCGAGGTGGAGCAGCGGGAACAGGCCCGCCTGCATGACCGCGAACAGCGTCATGCCCTCGGTGAATCGGTTGATCGACGTGCGCCAGCGCTGCTCGAGCAGGAGCAGGATCGCCGAGATGAACGTGCCGGCGTGGCCGATACCGCTCCACCACACGAAGTTGATGATTCCGAATCCCCACGCGACGGGGATGTTGTTGCCCCACAGGCCAATGCCGCGCATGACGGTGAGCCCGACCAGCGAGAACAACATCAGTGTCAGTCCGCCGCAGATCGCGAATGCGATCTTCCAGCCGCGCGTGAACGGCCGCCAGGTCGTCGACAGCAGCTGCTCGGACAGCGCCGTGTCGTCGGGCCGCCCCTCGAGGACGTCGGGCAGATCGGGGCGGCCCTCGCCGAGCGCGCTCATCGCAACGCTCCGTTCGGGTTGCGGATCCGCGCGAGGTACTGCGTGCGCGGCGACGTGCCTTGATCGTTGAGGACGGCGTAGCTGTGCGGCCGGCGGCGCTGCTCGGCGACGGCGGACGCGGGGTCCGAGAGCGAGCCGAACGTGATCGCCGACACCGGGCAGGCCTGCGCGCACGCGGGGCGGACCTCGTCTCCGCCGAGCGCGCGATCCGCGATCCGCGCATCGATCTCGGCGCGCCGGATGCGCTGCACGCAGTAGGTGCACTTCTCCATCACGCCGCGGTCGCGCACGGTGACGTCGGGGTTGCGCCCGAGGATGCGCAGGCCGCTGTGCTCCTTCCAGTCGAACCAGTTGAACCGCCGCACCTTGTACGGGCAGTTGTTCGAGCAGAACCGCGTGCCGATGCAGCGGTTGTACGTCATCTCGTTGAGGCCGTCGGGGCTGTGCGTCGTGGCCTCGACCGGGCACACGTACTCGCACGGCGCGAGCTCGCAGTGCTGGCACGCCATCGGCTGCATCGCGACGACCGGCTGGTCGGCGCCGCCCAGGATGTAGCGGTCGATGCGCAGCCAGTGCATCTCGCGCTTGTTGCGGACCGCGCGCTTGCCGACGACCGGCGTGTTGTTCTCGGCGGCGCAAGCCATCACGCAGGCGGTGCAGCCGGTGCAGGTCGTGAGATCGATCTGCATCGCCCACTGCGCGCCGTTCGCCGGGAACGGGCGATAGATCGTCGGCTGGCGAGTCCGGTGGTGCGCGATCTCTTCGCGGAGCGCCTCGCCGGCGAGGGCCTGCAGCGTGCCGCTCAGCACGACGGGGCGATCGTGCGTGGAGATCTCGAGCTGGGTGATCGCCAGCGCGTGGTGCCCGGCGGCGCGCCTCGCGGTGACCGCGGGTTGAAAACCGCCGGCGGTGGTCCACAGCGCCAACGCATTGACGCCGACGTCGCGCGCGACCCGCTCGCCCGCGCCGCTGCGGCCCAGGCCCGCGTGCAGCGTGATCGAGCGATCGGCGTGGCCCGGGACGACGAGCGCCGGCGCAGTGAGCGCGAAGCGGCCACCGGCGGTGACGGCGAGGCTCAGCACATCGCCGGTCTCGACGCCGAGCTCCGCAGCGGTGCGCGGCGAGAGCTGCGCGGCGTTGTCCCAGGTCAGCTTGGTGATCGGCTCGGGGAGCTCGAGCAGCCACGGGTTGTTGGCGTGACGGCCATCGTGGACGAACGGGTGCGGGCGCAGCTCCAGCTCGAGCGACGGTGGCGCGGCCTGCGTCGTCGGCGCGGCAGCGATCGCCTGCGCGACGGCGTTCCACGCGAGCGGCGCCGCGACATGGGCGGCTCGCCCGCCGGCGACGCCGGCCGCGAGCGCGCTGTCGAGATCCGCAGGCGCGCCGGCGGGCTCGGATTGCCCACCTGCGACGTCTGCGCCCTGCGCGCCGCCCGGTTGGACCGGTGCCGCAGCGTGCATGCGATCCCACGCCGCGCGGAAGCGATCGCGCGCGGTCTGGGGCGGATCGCCGAGCAGCTGGTGCAGGACATCGGTCACCGCGCGGCCGTCGAACAGCGGCTCGATCAGCGGCTGGATCGGCGTGAGCGTGCCGTCGAAGGCGCGCGCGGCGTCCCAGCGCTCGAGGTCGTGCAACCCGGGCACGAAGAACCGGCACGCGTGGGCGGTCTCGTTGTCGTAGAGCCCGAGGTACAGGCTGGTCTCGACGCGGGCGATCGCGGCGCCGAGCGCGAGGTCGGCGGGCGCCGTGTACGCGGGATTGCCGCCGAGCATGAGCAGGCAGCTGACCTCGCCGCGGCCGATCGCGCGCGCGAGGTCGCCGAGCTCGTGGCTGGGCTCGCCGCCCTCGAACACCACCGGCGCCGTGTACGACACCGTGTGGCCGACGCTGCCGAGCGCGCTGTTGATCGCCGCGGCGATCGCATGCACCGCCGGTGGCTGGCGCTCGCCGACCGCGACCGCCGAGCGGCCGGCCGCGCGCACGAGGTCCGCGGCTGCGGCGGTGATCCAGCGCGCGCGCTCGCCGGTGGCCGCACGGGCGCCGAGCCCCGCGAGCGGACGCGTTCCCTGGCCACCCGCGCTGGCCACCGCGGCGGCCAGCTCCTCGGCGATGAGCGCGATCTGCGACGCCGGGGCCGCCAGGCGATGATCGGCGATCACACCGGTCGGCGAGTAGGCGGCCTCGACCACATAGAGACGGCTCATCGCCGAGCTGCCGTCGACGACGCGACGGCGATCGCTGATCTGGCGCGCCCAGCCGAGCGCCATCGGGTGGTCGGTGACCAGGTCGGCGTCGAGCGAGACGACCACGTCGGCGGCGCGCAGATCGAGCTGGGTCTGGAGCGGACGCCCGAACGCGATGCGGTTTCCGGCGAGCGAGCTGCGCGGCTCGAACGGCGACCAGAAGGCGAACCGCGCGGCGGGGAGCGCGGCGCGAACCCGTGCGAGCAGATCGATGACCTGCGGCGACGACGTCGGCTCGAGCACGAGGTACAGCCCTGCCCCACCGCGCGCCGATGCGTCGGCGAGCACCTGCTGGATCGCCGACCACCCGGTCGCCACGCCGCGCTCGGTGATCTCCCGCGCGCGCTGGGGATCGAACAGCGACAGCACGGCGGCCTGATCGCGCGCGCGCGTCGCGCCCAGGCTCGCCGGGTGATCGGCATTGCCTTCGATCTTGATCGGCCGGCCGTCCTGCGACGCGACCACCACGCCGATCGCGAAGCCATCCTCGACGAGCGCGCTCGCATAGTGCAACGGCACGCCCGGCGTCAGCTCGGGCGGCTGCTGGGCATAGGGCCGGATCTCGCGCGCCGGACGCGACGAGCACGCGGCGAGCCCGGCAGCGGCGGCGCCCGCACCCGCGAGCTTGAAGAACGTGCGGCGGCTGAGCTGATCGAGCCCCGCGGCTTCGTGCGCGAGCTCCGACACCACGTCGACCGCCTCGTCCGCGCCGTGCGTCGCATCGCCGTTCGCCTCGTCCGCGCGCCAGTTCGATGGCGAGGCAGCCGCTCGCACCAGCTCGTCGACGCCTGCCCACCCGCGCGTCATCGGTGGCACGCGGAGCAATGGGTGAGGTGGCGCGGCTGGTAGTCGCGTGCGAGCTGGGCGAGCTCCGCCGGCCCGCCGGACCAGGTCATGTTCGTGATCTGATCGCGCGGGCGCAGGTGCGGCTCGGGGTTGCGATGGCAATCGAGGCACCAGCTCATGCTGAGCCGGTGGACCTGGTAGACCGCGGCCATGTCATCGACGCGGCCGTGGCAGCTCACGCAGCCGATGCCGCGATGGACATGCACCGAGTGATCGAAATAGACGAAGTCGGGCAGCGAGTGCACGCGCTGCCAGCGGATCGGCTCGCCGCTGGCGAAGCTCTCGCGCAGCGGCGCGATCGAGGGCGTGTCGTTCCAGATCTGGTTGTGGCAGCCCATGCAGCGCTCCGTCGGCGGCACGCCCGCATACGGCGAGCGCTCCGCGTCCCCGTGGCAGTACAGGCAATCGATGCCGTCATCGCGCACGTGATGGCGATGGTCGAACGCGATCGGCTGCAGCAGCGGATCGCCTTTGCCGGTGGCGAATGGCGATCGCGCGTAGAGCACCGGTGCCGCCACGGCACCCGCGAGCCCCACCACGACCGCGATGATCACGATGCGCGTCGCAGTGTTCGCCCACGGAGGAAAGACGGCAGCCATGGTCGTAAGTGCCCACCGCACGCGTCTGCATGCGATGTGCCCCCAAACGTGGACGTCTTATGGGGATTGCAGACTGCGTGGATCGCGCGCACGCGCCCACCGTGACCATCGCGTGCGTGCGCCGATGTCGATCGCGACAGCCCGCGGCGCGCAGTCGCGCGTCGATCTGTCACGCGTCGATTAAGGCTCGTATAAGCTTCGTATCGACGAGGCGGATGCCGGTGCGCGAGCTCCCGACGCTAGCGTGTCTTGCTGGGCTTGTCGGCGGGCTTGGTCTCCGGCTTGGCGTCGGTCGCCGGCTTCGGCTCGGCCGGCTTGGCCTCCTTGGACGCCACCGACTTCTGATAGGTGCCGATCAGCTGACCCTCCGCGAGGATGTGGCCATTGATCGATGACAGAAAGTCTTCCTTGGTCGCCGGCCCCGGAATCGTGGTGTCCAGTGCGTAGACATGGAAGAAGTAGTGATGGCGACCGGTCGGCGGGCAGGGCCCGTAGTAGCCGGTGTCGCCCTTGCCGTTCTTGGCCACCATCGCGCCCTCGGGCAGCGCGCCGCCCGACGACAGCGACGTGATGGTGCCCGGGATGCCGGTCACCAGCCAGTGGGTGAACGCGCCGCTCGGTGCATCGGGATCCTCGACGAGAACGGCCACCGTGCGCGCGCTCTTGGCGACATTGGCCCACGACAGCGGC
>DATIPJ010000503.1:0-2127 GCA_035472155.1 Kofleriaceae bacterium | reverse complement strand
GGGCGGCGACGGTCGCGATGTTCTTGGCGATCTCGCCGCTGCCTCGCGCCGACTCGGCGACGTTGCGGCCCATCTCGTTGGTGGTCGCGGCCTGCTCCTCGACCGCGCTGGCGATCGTGCTCGAGATGTCGCTGACCTGCGCGATGATCAGCGTGATCTGGCCGATCGCGGTGATCGCCTCCTCGGTGTCGTTCTGGATCGAGTCGATCGAGTGGCCGATGTCCTCGGTCGCCTTGGCGGTCTCCTTGGCGAGCTCCTTGACCTCGTTGGCCACCACGGCGAAGCCCTTGCCGGCCTCGCCGGCACGCGCGGCCTCGATCGTGGCGTTGAGCGCGAGCAGGTTGGTCTGCTGCGCGATCGCGGTGATGACCTTCACGACCTTGCCGATCTCGATCGCCGAGGCGCCGAGCTTGGCGACGGTGGCGTTGGTGGTCTCGGCCATCTTGACCGCCTGGGTCGCGACGTTCGCCGACTGGCTCGCGTTGCGCGCGATCTCCTGGATCGAGGCCGACATCTGGTCGGTGCTGGTCGCCACCGCCTGCGTGCTGCGCGAGACCTCGTCGGCGGCGGTCGACACGACCTGGGTCTGCGCCGAGGTCTCGGCCGCGCTGCTCCCGAGCTGGTGGCTGACCGAGGTCAGCTGCGCCGACGACGCGGCCAGCGCGTCGGCGTTGCGCGCCACGTGGCGCAGCGGCTCGACCAATGTGTCGAGCAGCGCGTTGGTGCCTGCGATCAGCTCGGCGTACACGCCCTCGAACCGCGCGGCGTCGCCGCGGACCCCGACCTGGCCGGCCTGCGAGGCCTGGATCAGCATCCGGAGCTCGGCGACGACCGCGGCGAGCGCCGACGACGACTGAAGGAACGCCTCGGCAAGAGCGCCGGTCTCGTCGCCGGCGGCGTAGGTGATCTCGGTGCCGAGCTCGCCGTTCGCCATCGCGCGCGCCGCGGCCTCGAGCTGGCGGACCGGCGCGGTCAGGATGCGGGTGTTCGCGATCGCGATGGCGAGGCCGAACACGACCGCGAGCAGCGCCAGCGCGAGCGCCCAGGAACCCACCGAATCGAGCACGCCTTCGACGTCCTGGTCGGCCTCGTCGCCGATCCGCGCGCTCAGCTCGACCAGCCTGGCGAGCTCGGCGCTCAGGTCCTCGAACTGTGCGCTCGAGCGCGTGCGGAGCACGGCGACCTCGGCGGCGCGCGCTGGATCGTGCGTCAGCTCGAGCAGCTCGTTCTGCTCGCGCAGGTAGGCCTGCCACTTGGGCTGGAGCTCGGTGAGCCGCGACTTGAGCTCGGGCACGGTGACGCTGGCGCGGAACGCGTCGAGCGAGCTCGAGAACGCGGTGGCATTCGCGATCAGGGTCGCCTCGGACCTGGTGCGCTCGTCCGGGGTCGACGCCACGAGCTGTAGCAGCAGGTGGCGCCGGACCTCCGCAGCGTCGCGCTGCAGCTGGCTCGAGGCCGTGATGCCGACCAGCACGTCGCGCGATAGCACCTCGGCGCGATCGCTGACCGCTCCGAGCCGGGTCAGCGTGAACCCGCCGAGGATGACCCCGAGGCCGATGACCGCCGAGAACGCGTACGCGAGCCGCGTTCCAATGCTGAGATTCTTGAACCAGTTCATCATCGCTGATGTGCTCCTCGCACTTGCCGGGTCAATTGCAACCCTCCGGATCGACGGTGCGCCCCGGATCCAGGACGAGCAGCAGGCGGCCCTTGAGCTTGTAGGCGCCGCGGATCAGCTCGCGCGCGGCATCGCCGAGGGTCTCGGGCGGCCGCTCGAAGGTGTCCTCGTCGACCTGGATCACGTCGCCGATCTCGTCGACCAGCAGGCTGACCGGCCCGTCGGCCGTGCGCACCACGACGTTGAGCGGGCGCTCCTCGGGATCGCGCGGCGACAGCCCCAGGCGGACCCGCAGGTCGATCGCGGTCACGATCTGGCCGCGCAGGTTGATGAGGCCGGCGATCATGCTCGCCGTGAGCGGCACCGGCGTCAGCGGCTGGTAGCGAATCACCTCCTGGATGCAGGTGACCTCGAGCCCGAACAGCATGCCGCGCACGAGGAACGTGCAGAACTGACGGTCACGCGCCATGGCCGGCCTCATCGGGGGAGGTGGTGTGGGCCTTGGCCTC